>NZ_RCOE01000174.1:0-3698 GCF_004321495.1 Pseudomonas sp. Sample_10 | reverse complement strand
ACAAATGCACTCGTAGCTCAGCTGGATAGAGTACTCGGCTACGAACCGAGCGGTCACAGGTTCGAATCCTGTCGAGTGCACCATACAACAGAAAGCCCGCATTTAATGCGGGCTTTTTGCCGTCTGGGATTTGGCTTTTCCCTTCGTGCATCCTCTTTCATCGAACTCGATATGTGCACTCCGGCCTCGCTTGGTTTCGTAGCGATAGCTTGTGCTCGAATTGCGAATACTGATCTTGTCTGGCTTGCCGAGTGCGCTCTCGACATCCTGCTGGCTCATGCCGGCGACAACCCGTTGATTGATGATCGCCTCGCGTCGCTCTCTGGCACTGATCAGATTTCCGCATCCGTCTTCGCTCTTTCCAGCAATCGTTGGTTCGCCCCTTTTGCTATTCGTTCGAGAGATGCGGCGAGTCTCTGGCCCTGGCAGCAGGGCGATTGGCTCGTCGGTTGGTATGTGCGTACGGACTTCCTGTATGGAGCGGCGTTCGCTGGCTGCGCAGCTTAGGGTGGTGAAGGTGATGCGGCCGTCGTTTGCTTCGCATCTATGAATGGTGGCGGCGGGGATCCAGGGTGCGGGGTAGAGCAGGGTGAGCATTAAGAAACGGCGCGCGTAGGCTGGCATCAAGCGTCCTCCATGACGATTTCTTTTAAGCGTAGCCGTCACCTTTTGGCCGAGTGGTGTGTTTTCTTTTCAGGATGCGTCGTCGTAAATTGAAGGGTCAGGACAGTGCTCAAGTTTGTCTTGCAAGCGCTTGTTTCAGCCGCGATTTTTTAACATTTCAATCCGCCAAGCGGTGTATGATTGCGCCCGTCAGCCCCGCCGGGGCTTTTGGATTACTTCCATGGACTTACCCAGTAGTTACTCAATACCCCGTTTTTCCAATCATGAATTGACTGATTGATCCTTCCGGCGCGCCCCGCTGCTGGGAGTGGAGTTCGCCTATGTCTGAAGTTGAAGTAAAGAAAACACAAGAAAGCTTGCAGGACCGCCTCGCTCAAGTCGTTGAGCTGTTGCAGCGTCAGCGAGTGGTTGAAGATCTGACCCACCGCCAGGAAGGCCCGCATCACGACCGGGTCGAGAACCTGGTTCACCGGCAAAATCTCGTCGAGTTGCAACGCAAGCTCGATGATCTGCACTCCGCCGACGTCGCCTATATCCTTGAAGCTCTGCCGCTGGACGATCGCCTGACGCTATGGCAGCTGGTCAAGGCAGATCGCGACGGCGACATTCTCCTCGAAGTATCCGATTCGGTCCGAGAAACCCTGATCGCCGACATGGACGATCACGAGCTCCTGGCTGCGGCCAAGGACATGGATGCTGACGAACTTGCTGACCTGGCTTCCGAGCTGCCGCGAGATGTCGTCCATGAGCTGATGGAGACTCTGGATAACCAGCAGCGTGAACGTGTACGGTCCGCCCTTTCCTATGATGAGGAGCAGGTTGGTGCGCTGATGGACTTCGAGATGGTGACGATCCGTGAGGATGTCAGCCTCGAAGTGGTACTGCGTTATCTGCGCCGCCTCAAAGAATTGCCAGGCCACACCGACAAACTGTTTGTTGTTGATTACGACGGCGTCCTCAAAGGCGTTTTGCCTATCAAGCGCTTGCTGGTCAATGATCCGGACAAGCAGGTTTCTGAAGTCATGGCCAGCGATCCGGTGAGCTTTCATCCGGATGAAGATGCTTATGATGCTGCCCAGGCATTCGAGCGCTACGACTTGATTTCAGCGCCTGTCGTTGACAAGAACGGCAAGCTCATTGGCCGACTGACCATTGATGAAATGGTCGACCTGATTCGTGAAGAGAGCGAAAGCGAAGTTCTCAACATGGCGGGTCTGCGCGAAGAAGAAGACATATTTGCGTCAGTCTGGAAGTCTCTGCGCAACCGCTGGGCCTGGCTGGCAGTGAATCTGATTACCGCTTTCGTTGCGTCTCGAGTGATCGGTCTGTTCGAGGGGTCTATCGAGAAGCTGGTAGCGCTGGCGGCGTTGATGCCGATTGTGGCGGGTATCGGTGGTAACTCAGGAAACCAGACCATCACCATGATTGTTCGCGCGATGGCGTTGGACCAAGTGAGTACCGGCAATACTTCGCGGCTGATGCGCAAGGAATTGGCTGTTGCGCTGATCAATGGCGTGATCTGGGGTGGGGTAATTGGTGTCGTTGCTTATCTGCTCTATGGGAGCTGGTCCTTGGGGGTGGTGATGACGGCCGCCATGACGCTGAACCTGCTCCTTGCAGCGCTGATGGGGGTTTTGATTCCGATGACTCTGGTGCGACTTGGGCGCGATCCGGCGATGGGTGCCAGCGTAATGATCACCGCCATGACCGATAGTGGCGGCTTCTTCATTTTCCTCGGGTTGGCGACCATATTCCTGCTTTAGTTTTTCTCTCTCGAAACCCGCCAATTGGCGGGTTTTTTATGCCTGTAATTCCGGGCAAAAAAAAGCCAGCGGCTAAGCTGGCTTGGATATTCAGGATTACTCAGGAGGCGTCTGCAGCCATCTCGGCGTCATGAGCAATCAGCGAAACGAGTGCGTTTTGCTGGCGGTGGGAAAGCTGGCGGAAGCGCTGCAACAGTTCGCGCTCGTGCAAAGAAAGCTCTGGGCTGTCCAGGCGCATGCTCAATTCTTCGCCCAGCGCGCCTTCCTGAATCAGGCTCTGTTCGAGACGCGCGATGATTTCAGAGTTCATACTGCGATGATGATTGCGAGCCACTTCGGCAATGCGTTCACGCATTCCGTCTGGCAGACGTACGACGAACTTGTCAGCCGTACGGCTGGAATAAATTGCCTGTTTCAATGGGCGCATATATTTAACCGGTTAGTTCAGGGGAGCGGTTCTCGGGATTGGCCGCAGGATGTCAGTTAGGACAAGCGTTGCAGCCAAATGTTCAACCTGAATTGATGAGGCTCGCATCATGCCTCAAAGCAGCCAGATCATTGGCGTCAATTCTGTGACAAATATTGAACTGGATAAAGGCGTTCTGCCAGCACCAATTGTCAGAAATGCGGACTGGTTGGAAGTTGCCAGCACCGCTTTGCTGATCGCGTCCTCTGCTCGTCAGTAGGTGTGCAATGACCTGACGGCATGGCGAGCGAATTCAGTCACTGGTCCTTACCTTAACAAGGATAGTGGCAAATGGCCGATTTACTAGAGGTAGGGCGGTTCTTAGGCATTTTTAGGATGGGTGGCAGCTTGATTAATGGTGGGCAGGGGTGTCTGCTTTTTACGGCAATGGCTAGCTCCGCTCTGCTTTGCCGGCATGGCGATGCTTATGGAGGTCTGAGGTTGGGGCTGTAATTAAGGCTTCCTGCTATTTAGAGGGCGTATGCCTACACTTAAAAAGCAAAAGGACGACATGACAAAGTCTGGCTTGGTCGTTAACATGCTGGCCGTCCATCGCTTTGCGTATTTTCGCTGGCAGCAGTGTCTCAGTAGCTCAATTGGATAGAGCATCCCCCTCCTAAGGGGAAGGTTGGCAGTTCGAACCTGCCCTGGGACACCATATCTCCTCTTTCTCTTCCTTGGCCTGGCAATCGCCGGCGTCTGTTTTGCCTTGTCTCTTCTGTGTGCGTGACCTCTTCTATATAGAAGCGGGCGGTTTTTCTTGGGTTTGGCCCTTGAATGACAGAAAACTCAAATCAACGCTTGACGGCAGATCTCAGGTGTCTATAATTCGCCCCACTTCCGGC
>NZ_RCOE01000199.1:0-1162 GCF_004321495.1 Pseudomonas sp. Sample_10 | reverse complement strand
GGGTCAGGCTGGAGGACTTGCGGGGCGGGTTTGAGCAGATGGAGTTGTTTGAGCGTTAGATTTTTCGGTGATTTTCAGGGCCTCATCGCGGGCAAGCCTTGCTCCTACAGGATTCGAGTCGATCAAAATATCGACGACGACATAAATCCTGTAGGAGCAAGGCTTGCCCGCGATTCTTTCAGGCCTTAATTCGGCCCCGGATCCGCAACCAGCCGCCCGGCATCCTTGGTCAGCGACTTCAGAAATTCGGTCTGCAACTCTGGGTCGTTGCGCGTCAGTTCAATCAGGCTCTGTTCCAGCTCGCTGGCCTCTTCCTCCAGGCCCAGTTCCGACAGGCGCTTGACCCGGTGTACCCACTGGCTTACTTCGTCGTCTTCGAGGTCGTCGTAAATCAACCCGTGGGCTTCGAGCAGCTTGCCACGCAAGGTATTGCTGAGGGCGAGGGACGAGTCGGTATGCACGTCGTCCTTGGCGTCCTCGACATTGATCTGCAGCTTGCTCAGATGATTGAGGTCATGTTCGGCGAACGGGCTGTCCAACAGGTTCAGACGCAATACGCCGTTTTTGTCGGTGCTCAGCTCGAAGGTTTCCTTGCCGGCCTTGACCTGCACTGGACGCTCGCTCCATGGCAGGCTCGAGTACTCCGTGCGCTTGTCGAGCTGGACCTCATCGATCCCGGCCAGGTTCTGTTGCGCACGACCATTGGATTGCGTGTTCATGAACGGGTTGAGTCCGGCAAAGCCGTAACTGAACCAGTCCTTGGTCACGCTATCCGGAAGGTTGCCCAGGGCAAACACATTGACCACGTTCGCACCGACGCCACCGACCACCGCTACAGCGCCCAGCGGGATCTCGTAGATTTCCCGCCAGGGTTGGTACGGCGTGTAGCGATCGTAATGGCGCGTGACCTCGAACTCGGTGACTTCGAAGGTCTTTTGCTCGTGGATTTTCACCCGGCGCTGCGGCAGCTCAAGCACCTTGGGCTCACCGACATCGATCTGCAGGCTGTGATCGAGCAATTTGCGCTCGACACGTTCCTCGTGCTCGCTGCGTTGTGACATGTGATTGGCACAGCCGCTGACCAGCAGGGCGCCGCACAGGGCGGCACCACCGAGGCCTAAGGTGTTTCGCTTGAACATGACGTCTCTATCTGGTTTCAGCG
>NZ_RCOE01000280.1:0-51617 GCF_004321495.1 Pseudomonas sp. Sample_10 | reverse complement strand
GCAACACCAAGTCCGAAGACGAAGTGCTGCGTCGTGAAATGCGTCAGATGGAAGGTGGCTGGGCGTCGACCTATCTGATCGACCAGTCCAAGACCCGTCTGGAACGTCTGGGCTTCTTCAAGGAGGTCAACGTCGAGACGCCGGCTGTGCCGGGTGTCGATGACCAGGTCGACGTCAACTACAGTGTGGAAGAGCAAGCTTCCGGTTCGATTACCGCCAGCGTCGGTTTCGCCCAGAGCGCGGGCCTGATCCTCGGTGGTTCGATCACCCAGAACAACTTCCTCGGTACCGGTAACAAGGTCAGCATCGGCTTGACCCGCAGCGAATACCAGAGCCGCTATAACTTCGGTTATGTCGACCCCTACTGGACTGCTGATGGTGTAAGCCTGGGTTACAACGCTTTCTATCGCACCACCGACTACGACGACCTCGACGTCGACGTGGCCAGCTACTCCGTAGATAGCCTGGGCGCGGGCGTCAGCGTCGGCTACCCGATCAGCGAGACTTCGCGTCTGACCTTCGGTCTGACGGCTCAACAGGACGAAATCAAGACTGGTGTCTACACCGTTGACGAGATCTTCGACTTCGTTGAGCAGGAAGGCGACAAGTACCTGAACTTCAAGGCTTCGGCCGGTTGGTCCGAGTCCACGTTGAACAAAGGCGTACTGGCGACACGTGGCCATTCCCAGAGCCTGGTACTGGAAACCACAACACCGGGCAGCGATCTGTCGTTCTTCAAGCTCGACTACCGTGGCCAACTGTTCCAGCCATTGAGCGAGAACTACACCATGCGCCTGCATACCGAACTGGGTTATGGCGATGGTTACGGTTCGACCGACGGCTTGCCATTCTATGAAAACTACTATGCTGGTGGTTTCAACTCGGTTCGTGGCTTCAAGGACAGCACTTTGGGTCCTCGCAGTACCCCGAGCCGCGGTCAGGCCATTACCGGTAACGCTGGCACTCAATTTGACCCGGACCAGGACCCGCTGCCGTTTGGTGGTAATGTCCTGATCCAGGGCGGTGTGGAAGTTCTGTTCCCGCTGCCGTTCGTCAAGGATCAGCGTTCCCTGCGCACTTCGGTATTCTGGGATGTCGGTAACGTATTCGATTCGTCCTGCTCGGATACCACAAACGCGGATGGCACGAAGTCCAATACCAAGTGCAACGATATCAGCCTGAGTAATTTGGCCAGTTCCGTTGGTGTAGGTGTGACATGGGTCACCGCACTGGGTCCTTTGAGTTTCGCGTTGGCCATGCCAGTCAAGAAACCGGATGAGGCTGAAACTCAAGTGTTCCAATTCTCCCTCGGTCAGACGTTCTAAGCGTCTGCCCCAAGATAACGACAATGGATTTTGTAGGAGTGCATCGTGCGTAAGTTGACTCAATTGGTTCTCCTGGCTTCCGTACTGGTAGCAGGCCCGGCATTTGCCGACATGAAAATCGCCGTTCTGAACTATCAGATGGCCCTGCTGGAATCCGATGCGGCGAAGAAGTACGCCGTGGATGCCGAGAAAAAGTTCGGTCCCCAGCTGAGCAAGCTCAAAACTCTGGAAAGCAGCGCCAAGGGTATTCAGGATCGTCTGATGGCCGGTGGCGACAAAATGCAGCAAGGCGAGCGTGAGCGTCTGGAGCTTGAATTCAAGCAAAAGGCTCGTGACTTCCAGTTCCAGTCCAAGGAGCTGAACGAAGCCAAGGCTGTTGCCGACCGTGAAATGCTGAAGCAGCTCAAGCCGAAACTCGATAGCGCAGTGGAAGAAGTCATCAAGAAAGGTGCTTTTGACCTGGTCTTCGAGCGTGGCGCCGTGATTGATGTCAAGCCTCAGTACGACATCACGCGCCAGGTTATCGAGCGCATGAATCAGCTGAAGTAATCCATGACCGCGACTATTAAGCTCGGCCAATTGGCCGAGTTCCTCGGCGCCACACTGCGTGGCGACCCGGAGAAAGAAATCACTGGGCTAGCCACTTTGCAGGAGGCTGGCCCAACTCAGTTGAGCTTTCTCGCAAACCCCCAGTACCGTAAATACCTGGCAGGCAGCCAGGCTGCAGCGCTGTTGCTGAAAGCCGCCGACGCCGAAGGGTTTTCCGGTAATGCACTGGTGGTGCCTGATCCGTATGCAGCCTACGCGCGTATTTCGCACTTGTTCGACCCCAAGCCCAAGGCTGCAACCGGTATTCATCCGACAGCGGTGATTGCGGCGGATGCGGTGGTTGACCCGGCGGCGAGTATCGGTGCATTTGCCGTGATCGAAAGCGGCGCGCAAATTGCTGCCGGTACCACCGTTGGCGCGCACTGCTTTATTGGTGCTCGTAGCGTGATCGACGAAGGGGGCTGGCTGGCTCCGCGCGTGACCTTGTATCACGACGTGCGCATCGGCAAGCGGGTAGTGATTCAGTCTGGTGCCGTACTCGGTGGTGAAGGCTTCGGTTTTGCCAACGAAAAAGGCATTTGGCAGAAAATCGCCCAGATTGGTGGCGTCCTGATCGGCGATGACGTGGAAATCGGCGTAAATACCGCTATCGACCGTGGCGCGCTGGCCGATACCATCATTGGTAACGGGGTAAAGCTCGACAACCAGATTCAGATCGCCCACAACGTTCAGGTCGGTGATCACACCGCGATGGCCGCCTGTGTGGGGATTTCCGGCAGCACCAAGATCGGCAAGCACTGCATGCTTGCCGGTGGCGTAGGGCTGGTGGGGCATATCGATATTTGCGACAACGTATTCATCACCGGCATGACCATGGTGACCCACTCGATCACCGAGCCGGGCGCCTATTCATCCGGTACGGCGATGCAGCCAGCAGCCGAATGGCGCAAAAGCGCGGCACGCCTGCGTCAGCTCGATGACATCGCGCGACGTTTGCGACAGCTGGAAAAGCAAGCAGGGGAAGTGACCCCTGGCGGTAATGCTTCATCAGATGGCTGATACCATTTCCATATCAAGTGTACACAGCCGCTAGACTGCGTCCTTGATTTGCTAGAGGAGTGTGCGTCAATCGCGCGCTCCCAATCTTTACATAGGCTTCCCCCCGAAATGATGGACATCAACGAGATTCGCGAATACCTGCCTCACCGTTACCCGTTCCTGCTGGTGGACCGGGTCGTGGATCTGGATGTGGAAGGCAAGCGCATTCGCGCCTACAAGAATGTCAGCATCAACGAACCTTTCTTCAACGGTCACTTCCCTGCGCATCCAATCATGCCGGGCGTTCTGATCATCGAAGCGATGGCTCAGGCTGCCGGGATCCTTGGTTTCAAAATGCTCGACGTGAAGCCGGCCGATGGCACGCTTTACTACTTCGTCGGTTCCGACAAGCTGCGTTTCCGCCAGCCTGTGCTGCCGGGTGATCAGTTGATCCTCGAAGCCAAGTTCCTGAGCTGCAAGCGTCAGATCTGGAAATTCGAATGCCAGGCTTCGGTCGACGGCAAGCCGGTCTGCTCGGCTGAAATCATCTGTGCGGAACGCAAACTATGAGTTTGATTGACCCTCGCGCAATCATCGATCCGACGGCTGTTCTGGCCGACGGTGTCGAGGTCGGCCCTTGGTCGATCGTCGGCGCAGGTGTGGAAATCGGCGAGGGGACAGTGATCGGGCCGCACGTGATTCTCAAAGGCCCGACCCGAATCGGCAAGCACAACCGCATCTACCAGTTTTCTTCGGTAGGTGAGGACACGCCTGATCTGAAATACAAAGGCGAAGAAACCCGTCTGGTGATCGGTGACCACAACGTCATCCGCGAAGGCGTGACGATTCACCGTGGGACCATTCAGGATCGTTCGGAAACCACCCTGGGCGATCACAACCTGATCATGGCCTATGCACATATCGGTCACGACAGCGTCATCGGCAACCATTGCATTCTGGTCAACAACACCGCGCTGGCTGGCCACGTGCACGTTGAAGACTGGGCAATCCTGTCCGGATTTACCCTGGTCCACCAGTATTGCCACATTGGCGCCCACAGCTTTTCCGGCATGGGCACGGCCATCGGCAAGGACGTTCCAGCGTATGTCACGGTATTCGGCAACCCGGCCGAAGCTCGCAGCATGAACTTCGAAGGCATGCGCCGTCGCGGTTTCAGCGAAGACGCAATCCATGCGCTGCGTCGGGCCTACAAGGTGGTTTACCGCCAGGGACTGACGGTTGAGCAGGCGCTCGCCGAACTGGCCGAGCCTTCGATCCAGTTCCCGGAAGTCGCGGTGTTCCGAGATTCCATCCAGTCGTCTACCCGCGGCATCACCCGCTAACCATGGCCAATCTGCGTATTGCGCTGGTAGCGGGTGAGGCTTCCGGTGACATTCTTGGCGCGGGTCTGATGCGTGCGCTCAAGGCTCGTCACCCGGCGGTCGAGTTCATCGGTGTGGGTGGTCCACTGATGCAGGCCGAAGGCCTGACCTCGTATTTCCCGATGGAACGCCTTTCGGTGATGGGGCTGGTGGAAGTCCTGGGTCGGTTGCGCGAGTTGCTGGCACGTCGCAAGAAGCTGGTCACCGACTTGATCGCTGCGAAGCCGGACGTGTTCATCGGTATCGATGCGCCGGACTTCAACCTCAATATCGAACTCAAATTGCGTCAGGCCGGGATCAAGACCGTGCACTACGTCAGCCCGTCGGTATGGGCCTGGCGACAGAAGCGGGTGCTGAAGATTCGCGAAGGCTGCGATCTGATGCTCACGCTGTTTCCGTTTGAGGCCAAATTCTATGAAGAGAAGGGCGTGCCGGTGCGGTTCGTCGGGCACACCTTGGCCGATGCCATTCCGCTCGAAGCCGACCGCGCTGCTGCGCGGGCCGAGCTTGGCTTGCCTGACGGGCCGTTGGTTGCCCTGATGCCCGGCAGTCGTGGCGGCGAAGTGGGGCGTCTTGGTGCGTTGTTTCTGGACACGGCACAACGCCTGAGGGCGCTGCGCCCTGGCGTACGCTTCGTCGTACCTTGCGCCAATCCCCAGCGCCGGGCGCAACTTGAAGAACTGTTGGCGGGTCGTGACTTGCCGCTGACCTTGCTCGATGGCAAGTCGCATCTGGCCCTGGCCGCCTGCGATGCGGTATTGATCGCTTCCGGAACCGCGACCCTTGAAGCCTTGCTGTACAAGCGGCCGATGGTGGTGGCTTACCGCCTGGCACCGCTGACGTTCTGGATTCTCAAGCGCATGGTGAAAAGCCCCTACGTTTCCCTGCCGAACCTGCTGGCCCAGCGTTTGCTGGTGCCCGAGCTGCTGCAGGACGACGCGACCGTCGAAGCCCTGGCCCAGACCTTGTCGCCGCTGATCGAGGATGGCGAAGAGCAGACCCGTGGTTTCGATGAGATTCACCGGACCCTTCGTCTGGATGCCTCCAACCAGGCGGCGGATGCCGTGCTCAACCTGATCGGCGAAGTACAATGAGTAAGAAAAGCATGCAGATGGGGCTGGATTTCTCCTTGGTCGCGGAAGCTGAAGAACTGGTAGCCGGTGTCGACGAAGTCGGCCGAGGCCCGCTCTGTGGTGCGGTGGTCACGGCTGCCGTGATTCTCGATCCGAATCGGCCGATCCTCGGCCTGAACGACTCGAAGAAACTCACCGAAGCCCGGCGCGAGAAGCTTTACGATGAGATCTGCGAAAAAGCCTTGAGCTGGTGCATCGCTCGCGCTGAAGTCGAAGAAATCGATGAGCTGAATATTCTGCACGCCACCATGCTGGCCATGCAGCGTGCCGTCGCCGGGCTGCATATCCAGCCGAAACTGGCGATGATCGATGGCAACCGCTGCCCGAAACTGCCGATGCGCGCCGAAGCGGTGGTACAGGGTGACGGCAAGGTGCCGGCCATCGCGGCAGCGTCGATTCTGGCCAAGGTCAGCCGCGACCGGGAAATGAGTGCATTCGAGTTGATCTATCCGGGTTATGGCATCGGCGGCCACAAAGGCTACCCGACACCCGTTCATCTGGAAGCGCTGGCACGCTTGGGGCCTACGCCTATTCACCGGCGTTCGTTCGCTCCGGTGCGTCTGGCGTATGAGGCGTTGGAAATCGTCATAGAGAGCTAGTCGCAAGGCTGATTTTTTTTACCAAGGCCCGGTACAATCCGGGCCTTGTTGTTTTCATGTTCACAGACAGGATCACTATGCCGGCTTCATTCGTTCACCTACGCCTGCACACTGAATACTCCCTGGTCGACGGTCTGGTGCGGATCAAACCGCTGGTCAAGACCCTGGTCGGCATGAACATGCCCGCCGTTGCGGTCACCGACCAGAACAACATGTGTTCCCTGGTCAAATTCTATAAAAACGCCATGGGTGCCGGGATCAAGCCGATCTGCGGCGCCGACCTGTGGCTGTCGAACAAGGATCCGGACAACGCTCTGAGCCGGATCAGCCTGCTGGTGATGAACGCCGTGGGCTATCGCAACCTGACCGAGTTGATCTCCCGTGGCTTTATCGAGGGACAGCGCAATGGCTCGGTCATTGTCGAGCGTGAGTGGGTAGCCGAGGCCAGCGAAGGCCTGATCATGCTGTCGGCGGCTAAGGAAGGCGAAATCGGCCAGGCCATGCTCAGTGGCAACCCCGACGAAGCTGAAGCCCTGGCGCGGGAGTGGATGGCGGTATTCCCGGATCGCTTCTATCTGGAAATCCAGCGCACCAATCGGCCGAATGACGAAGAGCAACTGCACGGCGCCGTCGCCCTGGCCGAGAAGATCGGTGCGCCACTGGTGGCGACCAACGATGTGCGCTTTATCAAGCAGGAAGACTTCGCTGCCCACGAAACCCGCGTCTGTATCGGTGAGGGCCGCGCCCTGGACGATCCGCGGCGCTCGAAGAACTACAGCGATCAGCAATACCTCAAAAGCGCCGAGGAAATGGCCGAGCTGTTCAGCGACCTTCCCGAAGCGCTGGAAAACACCGTCGAGATCGCCAAGCGCTGCAATATCGAAGTGAAGCTGGGCACGCACTTCCTGCCCAACTTCCCGATCCCCGATGGCATGACCATCGATGAGTATTTCCGCAAGGTGTCCTTCGATGGTCTGGAGGAACGGCTCGCCGTCCTGCTGCCCAAGGACACCACCGAAGACTACGAAGCCAAACGCCAGGTCTATGTCGATCGGCTGAATTTCGAGCTGGATATCATCATCCAGATGGGGTTCCCCGGTTACTTCCTGATCGTGATGGACTTTATCCAGTGGGCCAAGAACAACGGCGTGCCGGTAGGGCCTGGCCGGGGGTCGGGTGCCGGGTCGCTGGTGGCCTACGTGCAGAAGATCACCGACCTCGACCCACTGGAATATGACCTGCTGTTCGAACGTTTCCTTAACCCGGAACGGGTTTCCATGCCCGACTTCGACGTCGACTTCTGCATGGACGGTCGCGACCGGGTGATCGACTACGTGGCCGAGAAATACGGCCGCAACGCGGTAAGCCAGATCATCACCTTCGGTTCCATGGCCGCCAAGGCTGTGGTCCGTGACGTGGCGCGGGTGCAGGGCAAATCCTACGGCCTGGCGGATCGCCTGTCGAAGATGATTCCGTTCGAAGTCGGCATGACCCTGGAAAAAGCCTACGAGCAGGAAGAGATCCTGCGCGACTTCATCAAGGTCGATGAAGAAGCGGCGGAAATCTGGGAGATGGCGCGCAAGCTCGAAGGCGTTGTGCGTAACGTCGGCAAGCACGCCGGTGGTGTGGTAATCGCGCCGACCAAACTGACCGACTTTTCGCCGATCTATTGCGACGAGGCCGGTGACGGCCTGGTGACCCAGTTCGACAAGGACGACGTGGAAGCCGCCGGCCTGGTGAAGTTCGACTTCCTCGGCCTGCGGACCCTGACGATCATCGACTGGGCGTTGAAAACCATCAACCGCGACCGCGCCAAGGTCAACGAACCGCCGCTGGATATCGCGTTCATCCCGCTGGACGACAAGCCGACCTACACGCTGCTGCAAAAAGCCGAAACCACGGCCGTGTTCCAGCTTGAATCGCGCGGCATGAAAGAGCTGATCAAAAAGCTCAAGCCCGACTGCCTGGAAGACTTGATTGCACTGGTAGCGTTGTTCCGTCCTGGCCCGCTGCAATCGGGCATGGTGGACGACTTCATCAACCGTAAACACGGTCGCGCCGAACTGGCGTACCCGCATTCGGACTACCAGTACGAAGGCCTGAAGCCGGTATTGGCGCCGACTTACGGCATCATCCTGTATCAGGAACAGGTGATGCAGATCGCCCAGGTCATGGCCGGCTACACCCTCGGCGGCGCGGACATGCTGCGTCGAGCCATGGGTAAGAAAAAGCCCGAGGAAATGGCCAAGCAGCGTGGCGGCTTCATTGAAGGTTGTGCGACCAACAACATCGATGCGGACCTCGCCGGTAACATTTTCGACCTGGTAGAAAAATTCGCCGGTTACGGCTTCAACAAATCCCACTCCGCCGCCTACGGCCTGGTGTCGTACCAGACCGCGTGGCTGAAAGCGCATTACCCGGCTCCATTCATGGCCGCGGTACTTTCGGCGGACATGCACAACACCGACAAGGTCGTGACCTTGATCGAAGAAGTGCGCACGATGAAGCTGCGCCTCGATGCGCCGGATGTGAACACCTCGGAGTTCAAGTTCACGGTGAACGACGAAGGCCGGATCATTTACGGTCTCGGCGCGATCAAGGGTGTGGGTGAAGGCCCGGTGGAGGCGATTACCGAAGCGCGTCAGCACGGCCCGTTCAAGGACCTGTTCGACTTCTGCGCCCGGGTTGACCTCAAGCGCATCAACAAGCGTACCCTCGACGGCTTGATTCGCAGCGGTGCGCTGGATCGTCTTGGCCCGTATTTCCATGATGAACAGAAAGCCTATCAGGCCAATATCGACCGCAATCGTGCGGTGCTGTTGACGGCCATGGAAGAAGCGATCAAGGCCGCCGAGCAAACCGCACGCACTCAGGACAGCGGTCACTCCGACCTGTTTGGCGGTCTGTTTGTCGAGGCAGACGCTGATGTCTACGCCAACCATCGCAAGGCCAAGGAGCTGACTCTCAAGGAACGCCTGAAAGGGGAGAAAGACACCCTCGGCCTGTATCTGACCGGCCACCCGATCGACGAATACGAAGGTGAAATCCGCCGTTTCGCCCGCCAGCGCATCATCGATCTGAAACCGGCGCGCGACACCCAGACCGTCGCCGGGATGATCATCGCCTTGCGGGTGATGAAAAACAAAAAGGGCGACAAGATGGGCTTCATCACCCTCGACGACCGCTCCGGCCGGATTGAAGCCTCGCTGTTTTCCGAGGCGTTCCATGCTGCACAGTCGCTGTTGCAGACCGACGCGATGGTGGTGGTCGAAGGCGAGGTCAGTAACGACGACTTCTCCGGTGGCCTGAAGCTGCGGGTCAAGCGGGTGATGAGCATGGAAGATGCGCGCACCAACCTGGCCGAGAGCCTGCGTTTGAAACTGCACGCCAAGGATCTCAAGGGCGATCAGCTACGCTGGCTGGGTGAGCTGCTCAAACGTCACCGCGGCGCGTGCCCGATCACCATGGACTACACCAGTCCCGATGCGAAGGCCTTGCTGCAGTTCGGCGAAGGCTGGCGAATCGATCCGGCGGATGCGTTGATTCAAGCCCTGCGTGACCAGTTCGGGCGAGACAACGTCTTCCTCCAATACCGTTGACCGGCAGGTAATATCAGAACGCCTGCCCGCAACCTGAATTTTTAATCTCGACCTCAGCGCGCCTCTCCCTTAAGGTAGGGCGCGAATAGACAACCGGCCGGCCCAAGATCACTTGGGACTCGACCCAAGACGGACGCCTATGAACCCGAATTTTCTAGATTTCGAACAGCCGATCGCCGACCTGCAAGCCAAGATCGAAGAGTTGCGCTTGGTCGGTAATGACAATTCGCTGAATATCGGCGATGAGATCTCCCGCCTGCAGGACAAGAGCAAGACGCTGACCGAAGATATCTTTGGCAAGCTGACCAGCTGGCAGATCGCTCGTCTGGCGCGTCACCCGAAACGTCCTTACACCCTGGACTACATCGAACACATCTTCACCGAGTTCGACGAGTTGCACGGTGACCGGCACTTCTCCGACGACGCTGCCATCGTCGGCGGTATCGCTCGTCTGGACGACCAGCCGGTGATGATCATCGGCCACCAGAAAGGCCGTGAAGTGCGCGAGAAGGTTCGCCGCAACTTCGGTATGCCGCGTCCGGAAGGCTACCGCAAGGCTTGCCGCCTGATGGAGATGGCCGAACGCTTCAAGATGCCGATCCTGACCTTCATCGACACCCCGGGTGCCTACCCGGGCATCGACGCTGAAGAGCGCAACCAGAGCGAAGCGATCGCCTGGAACCTGCGCGTCATGGCGCGCCTGAAAACCCCGATCATCGCTACCGTCATCGGTGAAGGTGGTTCTGGCGGTGCGCTGGCCATCGGCGTGTGCGATCAACTGAACATGCTGCAGTACTCGACCTACGCGGTGATCTCGCCGGAAGGTTGCGCTTCGATTCTTTGGAAAACCGCCGAGAAAGCGCCGGATGCCGCCGAAGCGATGGGCATCACTGCCGAGCGTCTCAAAGGCCTGGGCATCGTCGACAAGGTGATTGGCGAACCTCTGGGTGGCGCCCACCGTGATCCGGCCGCTGCGGCTGCTTCGATCCGTGCCGAGCTGAGCTCGCAACTGGCAATGCTCAAGAAGCTTGATCACAAGGCGCTGCTCGACCGTCGTTACGAGCGCCTGATGAGCTACGGTCTGTAATCAGATCACGCTGTACCCATGTGGGAGCGAGCCTGCTCGCGATAAGGGTTTAACATTCAACAAATCTGTTGGCTGTTCTACCGCTATCGCGAGCAGGCTCGCTCCCACATTTGATTTGTGCAAAGGGACATATATGGATCGGCCCGGAATTGATTTGCCTTCCAGACTCTTGCTGAATCTGAAGCGCTGGCGCAACGCCTCCGCTTGGCGCATCGCCTTCTCTGGTGGTCTCGACTCCACCGTTTTGTTGCACCTTCTCGTACACCTCGCAAAAACCGAATCCCTGCCGGCGCTAAGCGCCATTCATGTTCATCACGGCCTTCAAGCTGTGGCTGATGCGTGGCCGGAGCATTGTCGGTCGGTTTGTGATGCCTTGGGTGTGCCACTACACGTCGTGCACGTACAGGTGCAACCCGGCGCCAGCCTGGAGCGTGCGGCCCGGGAGGCGCGCTATGCCGCCTTCAACCAGATCACTCAAGCCAATGAAATACTGCTGACCGCGCAACACCGCGATGATCAGGCGGAAACCCTGTTGTTCCGGTTGTTGCGTGGGGCAGGGGTGAGAGGGTTGTCGGGAATGCCGCGCCAGCGTGTATTGGGCAAGGGCCATCTACTGCGGCCATTGCTCGATGTCACGAGGGCCGAGCTGGAAGCCTATGCCAGCGAAAACCATTTGAGCTGGATCGAGGATCCTTCCAATCAGGATCGGCAGTACTCGCGCAACTACCTGCGCCATCAGGTGTTCCCGGTGCTGTCGGAGCGCTGGCCGCAAGCGATGGCGACCATGGCCCGCAGTGCCGCGCATCTGAGCGAGGCGCAGGGGTTACTCGATGATCTTGCGCAAATCGACTTGAGCCAGGCGATCACGCCAAGTGATTTCGATTGGCTGGGCTTGCCGTCTCTGGAGCTGGTAGCGCTGGAAAAACTATCCGCTGCCCGGCAACGCAACGCGCTCAGTCACTGGCTTGAGCCGCGGACAAGCTTGCCCGACAGTGACCATTGGTCGGGTTGGGACAATTTGCGTGATGCAGCGCACGATGCCCGACCGATCTGGCGCCTGGCAGATGGCGAATTGCATCGGGCGGGTGGGCGCCTGTGGTGGTTGTCGGGCATCTGGTTGAGGCCGGTGCCCGATGCCGGAAACTGGCCGCAACCCGCGCTGCCGTTGGCATTGCCCGGCAACGGCGTGCTCACGCTGACGGGGCAATTGCCCGATGGCCCTTTGCAGATCCGCTATCGTGAAGGTGGCGAAATCATGGAATTGCCGCACCGCGGTCATCGCGATCTCAAGCGTTTGTTCAATGAGCGGGGTGTGCCGCAGTTCGTGCGCGGCAGATTGCCGCTGCTGTTCAAGGGCGAGCAATTGCTGGCGGTGGCGAACCTTCAGGGCCTGGAGGGTGGCAAGGCAGGAGAATGGAAATTGCATTGGCAGCCGCCGATCGAAGATCAAGGTTTGAGCTGAAAGGGGCTTTCCGGTAGACTACGCTCCCTTCTTGATACAACTTCTGTGGATTCGCCTGAATTGCAGGAGTTGCCGATTACCAAGCAGTCTTTGCTGGGCGATTCCAAAAAATGTGTAGCGAGCAACGTACCGGTGTTTCATCTTCCGGTCTGTCCCAACGCGGCGGTTTTTTTGAAAGGTGCACTGTGATTAATGCAGGTGATCGGGGGCTTCGGCCTTCCTTCGCTTTCCCCGGCGGCTCGGACCGCTTTAACGCAGACTTCTAGGGTTTTTCATGACGCGCTACATATTCGTCACGGGCGGTGTTGTTTCTTCATTGGGGAAAGGCATTGCATCGGCATCATTGGCGGCCATCCTGGAGGCGCGGGGACTTAAGGTCACCATGCTGAAGCTGGACCCGTACATCAACGTCGACCCGGGCACCATGAGCCCGTTCCAGCACGGTGAAGTGTTCGTCACCCACGACGGCGCCGAGACCGACCTGGACCTGGGCCACTACGAGCGGTTCATCCGCACGACCATGACCCAGAACAACAACTTCACCACCGGCCGTGTCTACGAGCACGTGCTGCGCAAAGAGCGCCGTGGTGACTACCTGGGTGCAACCATCCAGGTGATTCCGCACATCACCGACGAAATCAAGCGCCGCATCATCAAGGGTGCAGGCGATGCCGACGTGGCAATGGTTGAGATCGGTGGCACCGTGGGTGACATCGAATCCCAACCGTTCCTCGAAGCCATCCGCCAGTTGCGTTTCGAAGTCGGCGCCAAGCGCGCGATGCTGATGCACCTGACACTGGTGCCGTACATCGCCACTGCCGGCGAAACCAAGACCAAGCCAACCCAGCACTCGGTCAAGGAACTGCGCTCCATCGGCCTGCAGCCTGACGTGCTGGTCTGCCGCTCCGATCACCCGATCGATGTCTCTTCCCGTCGCAAGATCGCGCAATTCACCAACGTTGAAGAACGTGCGGTGATCGCGCTGGAAGACGCCGACACCATCTACAAGATCCCGGGCATCCTGCACTCCCAGGGCCTGGACGATTTCGTCGTCGAGCGTTTCGGTCTGCAATGCGGCGGTGCCGATCTGTCCGAGTGGGAAGCCGTGGTCGACGCCAAGCTCAACCCTGAGCACGAAGTCACCATCGCCATGGTCGGCAAGTACATGGAGCTGCTCGATGCCTACAAGTCGCTGATCGAAGCGATGAGTCACGCCGGTATCAGCAACCGTACCAAGGTCAACCTGCGCTACATCGATTCCGAAGACATCGAAAACCAGGGCACCGCGCTGCTCGAAGGCGTCGACGCCATCCTGGTTCCGGGCGGCTTCGGTCTGCGTGGCGTGGAAGGCAAGATCACTGCCGTTCAATACGCTCGTGAAAACAAGGTTCCGTACCTGGGCATCTGCCTGGGCATGCAAGTGGCGGTGATCGAGTTCGCTCGTAACGTCATGGGCTGGAAAGACGCCAACTCCACCGAGTTCGATCGTGCAAGCGGTCACCCGGTCGTGGGTCTGATCACCGAGTGGGAAGACGCCACTGGCGCCGTCGAAACCCGTACCGAAGCTTCCGACCTGGGCGGCACCATGCGCCTCGGTGCGCAGGATTGCCTGCTGGAGCCGGGTTCGCTGGTTCACGGTTGCTACGGCAAGGACGTGATCGTCGAGCGTCATCGTCATCGCTATGAAGTGAACAACAACCTGCTGCCGCAAATCATCGAAGCCGGCCTGAAAATCTCCGGTCGTTCCGGTGATGGCGCGCTGGTTGAAGTGGTTGAAGCACCGGATCATCCATGGTTCGTGGCTTGCCAGTTCCACCCGGAGTTCACCTCGACACCACGCGACGGTCACCCGTTGTTCAGCGGTTTCGTCAAGGCAGCGTTGGCTCAACACCAGAAGAAGGCGTAAACCGATGGCGCAGAAGATCATCCGCGTAGGCGATATCGAGATTGCCAACGACAAGCCAATGGTGCTTTTTGGTGGCATGAACGTGCTGGAAAGCCGCGACATGGCGATGCAGGTCTGTGAAGAGTACGTAAAGGTTACCCAGAAACTGGGTATCCCTTACGTGTTCAAGGCCAGCTTCGACAAGGCCAACCGTTCCTCCGTGACCTCTTACCGTGGCCCCGGCCTGGAAGAGGGCATGCGGATTTTCCAGGACATCAAGCAAGCCTTCGGCGTGCCGATCATCACCGACGTCCACGAGCCTGAGCAGGCCGCGGTCGTCGCTGAAGTCTGCGACATCATCCAGTTGCCGGCCTTCCTGTCGCGCCAGACCGACCTGGTGGTCGCAATGGCCAAAACGGGCGCCGTGATCAATATCAAGAAAGCCCAATTCCTCGCGCCACAGGAAATGAAACATATCCTGAACAAGTGCGTCGAAGCCGGTAACGATCAGTTGATCCTCTGCGAGCGTGGTTCGAGCTTCGGCTACAACAACCTGGTCGTCGACATGCTCGGCTTCGGCATCATGAAGCAGTTCGAGTACCCGGTGTTCTTCGACGTGACCCACGCGCTGCAAATGCCCGGTGGTCGCGCCGACTCCGCCGGCGGCCGTCGTGCCCAGGTCCTCGACCTGGCGAAAGCCGGCATGAGCCAGTCCCTGGCCGGCCTGTTCCTGGAAGCCCACCCGGACCCGGACAACGCCAAATGCGACGGCCCTTGTGCCTTGCGTCTGGACAAACTGGAGCCATTCCTGGCCCAGCTCAAAGCTCTGGACGAACTGGTTAAGAGTTTTCCGACGGTAGAAACCGCGTAATACTCATTTCTCCGGTAAAGTACCGCACGAATTAACGCTCAGGCCCTCGGGCCTGAGCCTTATCGTCCGCAAGACTGCCCGCTGCACATCGCTTGCCGACGGTAAAAGATTTCCTCTAGCTGCGTCGTTTTCGTCAACTTTGGAGTGTTTACAACAATGGCTAAAATCGTCGACATCAAAGGTCGTGAAGTTCTCGACTCCCGTGGCAATCCCACCGTGGAAGCGGATGTGCTTCTCGATAACGGCATCATCGGCAGCGCTTGCGCGCCGTCCGGTGCTTCCACTGGCTCGCGTGAAGCACTCGAGCTGCGTGATGGCGACAAGAGCCGTTACCTGGGCAAGGGCGTTCTCAAAGCCGTAGCCAACATCAACGGTCCGATCAAGGACCTGTTGAAAGGCATGGACCCAAGTGACCAGAAAGCCCTCGACCTGGCGATGATCAAGCTCGACGGTACTGAAAACAAGGCCACCCTGGGCGCCAACGCGATCCTCGCCGTTTCCCTGGCTGCGGCCAAGGCGGCAGCACAGGACCAGGACCTGCCGTTGTACGCCCACATCGCCAACCTGAACGGCACCCCGGGTGTCTACTCGATGCCGGTTCCGATGATGAACATCATCAACGGTGGCGAGCACGCCGATAACAACGTCGACATCCAGGAATTCATGGTTCAGCCGGTTGGCGCCAAGTCTTTCTCGGAAGGTCTGCGTATGGGCACCGAGATTTTCCACCACCTCAAAGCCGTACTGAAGGCCCGTGGCCTGAGCACTGCCGTCGGTGACGAAGGTGGTTTTGCACCGAACCTGGCTTCCAACGAAGACGCACTGAAAGTGATCTCCGAAGCTGTGGCCAACGCCGGCTACAAACTCGGCACCGACGTGACCCTGGCCCTGGACTGCGCGGCCAGCGAATTCTACGAAGACGGCAAGTACAACCTGTCCGGCGAAGGCCAGGTGTTCACCGCTGAAGGTTTCGCCGACTACCTCAAAGGCCTGACCGAGCGTTACCCGATCATCTCCATCGAAGATGGCCTGGACGAGTCCGACTGGGCTGGCTGGAAAATCCTCACCGACAAGATCGGCGAGAAGACTCAGCTGGTGGGCGACGACCTGTTCGTGACCAACACCAAGATCCTGAAAGAAGGCATCGATAAAAAGATCGCCAACTCGATCCTGATCAAGTTCAACCAGATCGGCACCCTGACTGAAACCCTGGAAGCCATCCAGATGGCCAAGGCCGCCGGTTACACCGCCGTGATCTCGCACCGCTCGGGCGAAACCGAGGATTCGACCATTGCCGACCTGGCCGTGGGCACCTCGGCTGGCCAGATCAAGACCGGTTCCCTGTGCCGCTCCGACCGCGTGTCCAAGTACAACCAACTGCTGCGTATCGAAGAGCAGTTGAATGGCAAAGCCAAGTACAACGGCCGCAGCGAATTCCGCGGCTAAGTCGTACGGGTAAAAAAAGTCAGCGGATTGTGTCGGAAAAATCGCTACGGCGTGGTTTTTGCCACTAATCTGATGCCTTATCAGCACAAGCCTGGGTTTTCCAGGCTTCGTGCTATCAGTAGCTTCATGTTGTGGTGTGGCTGTCTTTTTTCACTGGATACCTGATATTCGATGCGCAGTCCCAATTGGTTGTTCCTCGTCTTGCTCCTGTTGCTGGCTGGCCTGCAGTACCGCCTGTGGGTGGGTAATGGCAGTCTGGCGCAAGTGGCCGAGCTGAAGCAGCAGATCGCGGATCAGCAAGCTGAGAATCAGGTGTTGCTTGAGCGCAATCGGGTGATGGACGCTGAAGTCAGCGAATTGAAAAAAGGCATGGAGACCGTTGAAGAGCGGGCTCGTCACGAGTTGGGCATGGTCAAGGACGGTGAAACCCTTTACCAGTTGGCCCAATGAACCCGACGTTACCGGCCTTCTGGGCCGTGATTCCTGCCGCGGGCGTCGGTGCCCGTATGGCCGCGGACCGTCCCAAGCAATACTTGCAACTGGGCGGGCGCACAATTCTCGAACACAGCCTCGGCTGTTTCCTCGATCATCCATGCCTCAAAGGCCTGGTGGTCAGTCTTGCTGTCGATGATCCTTATTGGCCTAACCTGGCTTGTGCTGGCGATGCGCGTATAACGCGGGTCGAAGGCGGCGCCGAGCGTTCCGGTTCGGTACTCAATGCCCTGCTGCATCTGCATGCACAAGGTGCCGATGACGAAGATTGGGTGTTGGTTCACGATGCGGCGCGACCGAATCTCAGCCGTGACGATCTCGACAAATTGCTGGCTGAACTGGCTGACGATCCGGTAGGCGGGTTGCTGGCGGTTCCAGCGCGGGACACGCTCAAACGGGTCGATAAACACGGACGTGTCGTCGAAACCGTGGACCGCAGCGTGATCTGGCAAGCGTACACGCCGCAGATGTTTCGACTTGGTGCGTTGCATCGGGCGTTGGCGGACAGTCTGGTGGCGGATGCTGTGATCACTGATGAAGCGTCGGCTATGGAGTGGGCTGGTTCATCGCCACGCCTTGTCGAAGGGCGTTCCGACAATCTCAAGGTCACACGTCCCGAAGATCTTGAATGGTTGAGACAGCGCTGGACCAATCGTCACTGATTGACTTGAATTCAGTATTGCCCCAATCGCCGGCAAGCCGGTCTCACTCCTACAAGGTTCGTTGGTGTACACAAGATTTGTGTGTCTCCCCCCGTCCACTGTAGGAGTGAGCCTGCTCGCGATTGCGGTAGTCCAGGCACCCGATCTCTTGCTGGCACGCAGTTGAGCGTCTAGCTTCGGTACTCCGGCCTTTCAGCCAACCCTTCCTTCAAATAATCCACCAACTTGCGCACTTTCGGCGACAGATGCCGCTGCTGTGGATAAAGCGCCCACACTGCTGTGTTTGGCGGTTGATGCGCCTCCAGCAGAGAAATCAACGCACCGCTTTTCAGATGCTCCAGCACGTAGTAATCCGGCAACTGACACAACCCGACGCCTTGTAGCGCAGCATCCAACACAGCTTGCCCGCTGTTGCAGCGCCAGTTTCCCTGCACCCGTTGCGAATATTCCCGCCCGTTCTGTTCCAGCTGCCACAGGTCAGAGCTGCCGATGAGGCAGTTGTGACGGCTCAGTTCCGACAAGCTGTGTGGGCGGCCGTACCGTTCAAGGTAGGACGGTGCGGCGCAGAGAAACATTCGCCGTGGTGCGAGGCGGGTGGCGACCAGTCTTGAGTCCTGCAAGCGTCCGAGGCGGATCGCCAGGTCGAGGCCCTCGTGCACCAGGTCGAGTTGGCGATTGCTCAATTCGATGTCAATCCGCAGTTGCGGATAAAGCCCCATGAAACGGGTAACCAGCGGCACGATAAAGCGTTCGCCGTAAGCCACCGCGCAGGTCATGCGCAACATGCCTTTGGGCTCGCTGGTCAGATCGCTGACCGCGCGCAGCGCTTCTTCGCGTCCATCCTGCAGGCGTTGGCAATGTTGCAGAAAAGTCTGTCCGGCTTCGGTAAGTGTCACCCGTCGTGTACTGCGGTAGAGCAGTCGGGTTTGCACGCGCTCTTCAAGGCGTACGATCTGTCGACTGATGTGTGAAGAAGAAACGCCCAATCGTTCGGCGGCAGCGGTGAACTGGCTGCATTCAGCGACGGCGACGAATTCGTCGATGCCTTCCCAGCGGTTGTCGGACATCAAAGATTATCCCTGCATGGCAATAATGTTTTGCATTTGTCCTGATTATTCACCGTAAGGCGCTGTATTACACTCCTTGTCTCGTTTTTATTCACTGGAGCATCACCATGATCAAGTCGCGCGCTGCCGTTGCCTTCGAGGCCAAGAAACCTCTGGAGATCGTTGAGGTCGATGTCGCCATGCCCAAAGCCGGTGAAGTCTTGCTGCGCGTGGTGGCCTCGGGTGTCTGCCATACCGACGCCTACACGTTGTCGGGCGCTGATCCGGAAGGCATCTTTCCGTCGATTCTGGGTCACGAAGGCGGGGCGATTGTCGAAGCGATCGGCGAAGGTGTGACTTCCGTGGCGGTCGGCGACCATGTCATTCCGCTGTACACCCCGGAATGCCGCCAGTGCAAATTCTGCCTGTCGGGCAAGACCAACCTATGTCAGGCGATTCGCGCAACCCAGGGCAAAGGCCTGATGCCTGACGGCACTTCGCGTTTTTCCTACAAGGGCGAAACGATTTTCCACTACATGGGCACCTCGACGTTTTCCGAGTACACCGTGCTGCCGGAAATCTCCGTCGCCAAAATTGCCAAGGAAGCGCCGCTGGAAAAAGTTTGCCTGCTGGGCTGCGGTGTCACCACCGGTATTGGTGCGGTGCTCAACACTGCCAAGGTGAAACCCGGTGATACCGTGGCCATTTTCGGCCTTGGCGGCATCGGTCTTTCTGCCATCATCGGTGCGGTGAAAGCCAAGGCTGCGCGGATCATCGCCATCGACATCAACCCGGCCAAATTCGAGATCGCCAAACAGCTGGGTGCAACCGATTGTGTAAACCCGAAAGACTTCGACCGTCCGATCCAGGAAGTCATCGTCGACATGACTGATGGCGGCGTCGACTTCTCGTTCGAGTGCATCGGCAATGTGCAACTGATGCGTGCTGCGCTTGAATGCTGCCACAAGGGTTGGGGCGAGTCGGTGATCATCGGTGTGGCCGGTGCCGGTCAGGAAATCGCCACCCGTCCGTTCCAATTGGTCACCGGCCGCGTCTGGCGCGGTTCGGCGTTCGGTGGCGTACGTGGCCGTACCGAGTTGCCAAGCTACGTGGAAATGGCTGAGACCGGCGAGATCCCGCTGGATACTTTCATCACCCACACCATGGGCCTGGAAGATATCAACAAGGCTTTCGACCTGATGCATGAAGGAAAAAGCATCCGCTCTGTCATCCATTTCTGAGGTCTGCCATGAGCCTTGAAAATATCTCCTGCCAGAAAAGTTTTGGCGGCTGGCACAAGCGCTATCGCCACCGCTCCGAAGTGCTCGGCTGTGACATGGTGTTTGCCGTGTACCTGCCGCCGCAAGCGGAGCAGGGTGGCAAGCTGCCGGTGCTGTACTGGCTGTCCGGCCTGACCTGCACTGACGAGAACTTCATGCAAAAGGCCGGCGCCCTGCGCATGGCCGCCGAACTGGGGTTGATCATCGTTGCGCCGGACACCAGTCCTCGCGGTCCCGATGTGCCGGGGGATCCTGATGGCGCGTGGGACTTTGGTCTCGGTGCCGGGTTTTATCTGAATGCCACGCAGGAACCGTGGTCGCGGCACTATCGGATGCATGACTATGTTGTGCAGGAATTGCCCGCTTTGGTTGAGGCGCATTTCCCCGCATCCGAAAAGCGCGGCATCAGCGGTCACTCCATGGGCGGTCACGGTGCGCTGGTATGTGCCTTGCGCAATCCGGGGCGATATCTGTCAGTGTCGGCGTTTTCGCCGATCAACAATCCGATGGACTGCCCGTGGGGGCAGAAGGCCTTTTCCCGTTATCTGGGAGAGGACCGTTCGAAATGGCGCGAATGGGATGCCTGTGCCTTGATTGCCGAGGCTGACGAGAAGCTGCCGCTGCTGGTGGACCAAGGTGATCGCGACGATTTCCTCGCCACTCAGCTCAAGCCGCAAGCCTTGCAACAGGCAGCCAAACTGGCCGGTCATCCACTGACGTTGCGCCTGCAGCCCGGTTACGACCACAGCTATTTCTTCATCGCCAGCTTTATCGATGATCACTTGCGGCATCACGCGCATGCTCTAGCAGGTCAATAGCAGGTAGAATCACGCCCTGACAAAAATCGGGGCGTTTTTTTATGCGTATTGGCCACGGCTACGATGTGCACCGTTTCGCTGAAGGCGATTTCATTACTCTGGGCGGCGTGCGGATTGCACACGGCTTCGGGCTGCTCGCTCATTCCGACGGTGACGTCCTGCTGCACGCCTTGAGCGATGCCTTGCTCGGCGCTGCTGCGCTGGGTGATATCGGCAAGCATTTCCCGGACACCGACCCGCAATTCAAGGGTGCCGACAGCCGTGCGCTATTGCGTCATGTCGTCGCACTGATCCACGCCAAAGGCTGGAAGGTTGGCAACGTCGATAACACCATCGTCGCCCAGGCGCCGAAAATGGCTCCGCATATCGAATCGATGCGTGCGCTGATTGCCGCGGATCTTCAAGTTGAGTTGGATCAAGTGAACGTAAAAGCTACCACCACCGAAAAGCTCGGCTTTGTCGGTCGCGAAGAAGGCATCGCCGTGCATTCCGTTGCCTTGTTGCTGCGCGCATGAACGAACTGCAATTGCTTGGCCCGCGCGCCTACGGTGAGCCCCTGGGCACCGCGGTACTGAAAGCCATCGCTGAAGATTTCCAGGTCGACGAAGTCCTTGATATTCCCTTGAGTGGCGACGGCGAACACCTGTGGATCTGGGTGGAAAAGCGCGGTCTGAATACTGAAGAGGCGGCACGACGGATTGCCAAGGCAGCAGGTGTACCTTTGCGCACGGTCAGTTATGCCGGGCTCAAGGATCGCCAGGCGCTGACGCGTCAGTGGTTCAGCGTGCAACTGCCGGGCAAGGCCGATCCGGATCTGTCGGCCGCAGAAAACGACACGCTGAAAATTCTCAAGACCAGCCGGCACAAGCGCAAGCTGCAACGCGGTGCGCACTCGGCCAACGGTTTCACGCTGCGGCTTACCCAGTTCGCCGGTGACAAGGCTGCCATCGAACAGCGCCTGCAACTGATCACCCGGCAGGGCATCCCCAATTATTTCGGTGCGCAGCGCTTCGGGCATGACGGCGGTAACGTGGTTGACGCCCGTGCCTGGGCCGCACGCAAGGCCTTGCCGGAACAACGCAACGTGCGTTCGCGTCTGCTGTCCACGGCCCGCAGTTTTCTGTTCAACCAGGTCTTGGCCGCGCGTGTCGCCGACGGCACCTGGCAGCGTGCACAGGTCGGTGACTTGCTGGCGTTCACCGATAGCCGCAGTTTTTTTCCGGCAGGTGTTGCCGAGTGCAGCGACCCGCGCCTGGCGATTCTTGACTTGCATCCGACAGGGCCGCAGTGGGGCGAAGGTGACTCGCCGGCCACGGGCGTTGTCCATGAACTGGAGCAGGCAATCGCTGCGCGCGAGGCAGATCTTCGCGATTGGTTGATTAACGCCGGTATGAGCCACGAACGTCGCATCCTGCGGCTGCCCATTGGCGGGTTGACGTGGCATTATCCCGAGCCTGACATTCTGCAACTGGAATTCGTCCTGCCGGCCGGATGCTTCGCCACTGTATTGGTGCGCGAGCTTGTTGATCTGGTGCCGGTGGGGCAGACGGACAGCCCATGCGTATTCTGATTTCTAACGACGATGGGGTAACCGCACCCGGTCTCGCCGCGCTTTATGCTGCGCTGGCGGATTACACCGAATGCGTGGTTATCGCCCCGGACCAGGACAAAAGCGGCGCCAGCAGTTCGCTGACGCTCGACCGGCCGTTGCACCCGCAGACGCTGGCCAACGGTTTTATCAGCATCAACGGCACTCCGACCGATTGCGTGCACCTGGGCCTCAACGGCTTGCTGGACCGTGAAGCGGATATGGTGGTTTCCGGAATCAACCTGGGCGCCAACCTGGGTGACGATGTGTTGTATTCCGGCACGGTGGCGGCAGCGTTGGAAGGGCGTTTCCTGGAGCGTCCTGCGTTTGCCTTTTCGTTGGTCTCTCGACAGGTCGATAACCTTCCCACGGCGGCGTATTTTGCGCGCAAGCTGGTCGAGGCCCACGTCGATCTCGACCTACCACCGCGCACGGTACTGAATGTGAACATTCCCAACTTGCCACTGGAGCACATCCGCGGCATCCAGCTGACCCGCCTCGGGCATCGCGCCCGCGCCGCTGCGCCGATGAAAGTCGTCGACCCGCGCGGCAAGTCCGGTTACTGGATCGCCGCTGCCGGAGATGCAGAAGACGGCGGTCCGGGCACCGATTTCCACGCGGTAATGCAAGGTTACGTGTCCATCACGCCACTGCAACTGGATCGCACCTTCAATGATGCCTTCAGAAGTCTCGATGGCTGGCTGGAGGGGCTGCGCTGATGACTCGCGGACAAGACGATATGCTGCATCGCGGCATAGGCATGACCTCGCAACGGACCCGCGAGCGGCTTATCCAACGACTTTATGAAGAAGGGGTTTCCAACGCCAAGGTGCTGGAAGTCATCCGTCGTACGCCACGTCACCTGTTCGTCGACGAGGCACTGGCGCACCGGGCCTATGAGGACACGGCGCTGCCGATCGGCCATAACCAGACCATCTCCCAGCCTTACATGGTGGCTCGCATGAGCGAGTTGCTGCTCGAAGCCGGACCTTTGGACAAGGTCATGGAAATCGGCACCGGTTCCGGCTACCAGACGGCGGTACTGTCGCAACTGGTGGAGCGGGTGTTTTCCGTCGAGCGCATCAAGGTGCTGCAGGACCGGGCCAAGGAACGCCTGGTCGAGTTGAACCTGCGCAACGTGGTGTTTCGCTGGGGCGATGGCTGGGAGGGCTGGCCAGCGTTGGCGCCATACAACGGCATCATCGTGACGGCGGTGGCTACCGATGTCCCTCAGGCCTTGCTCGACCAACTGGCACCCGGGGGGCGTCTGGTGATTCCGGTCGGCTCTGGAGAGGTTCAACAATTACTGCTGATCATCAGGGAAGAACAGGGCTTTTCCAGGCGCGTTCTGGGGAATGTACGCTTCGTTCCCTTGCTCAATGGGCCACTGGCCTGAGCATTTGTTTCGATGCGCTGAATTCTCTTCGATTGCCTCTGTCTTACAGCGGCGTCGAATGGTTAAACGGGTTGTTTTGTCGAGCAGCAAACGTGTGCGCAAGCCCAAATCGCTTCAATAAGGGTAAAGCCTGCACGGCCCGTTATACTGGCGACACAGCATGCCGGATCACGGCAAATCACATTTTCAGCCACCACAAAGGGAGCGGCGGGTGAGTCTCACAGTCATTGCGCAGCGTATGGGTACAACGAGCTTTCAGCGCCTGGTGACTGGCCTTGTTTTGAGCACCTTGCTGGCGGGGTGTTCCAGCACCAAATCCAGTGATGTCCGCGTTGTCGATCGCAACAATGCCGCGCCCCAGCGCCCGGCCGTGACAACCGGTCAGTACGTGGTTCGACCAAAAGACACCCTGTTCTCGATCGCCTTCCGCTACGGGTGGGACTACAAGGCTCTGGCGGCACGCAACAACATTCCTGCGCCTTACACCATTCGCCCGGGTCAGACGATTCGCTTTGACGGTCGTACCGGTTCAACGCCGACGGCGGTAGTGAGTTCGACCAGTTCATCGCCGTCGTCCTCGAGTAAAACCACGGTCATTCGGCGTCCGGTTGACGGTTCCACCCCGACCACGACCACGGTTGTACCGTCCGTCGCCAACAAGCCGACACCTGCTCCATTGCCTCCAGCCGGGCCAGCCCCGACCGGCTGGGGATGGCCATCCAATGGCATTTTGATTGGAAAATTCTCTTCAAACGGTAGTTTGAATAAAGGAATTGATATCGCCGGAGATTTGGGACAGCCTGTTTTAGCTGCGTCTGATGGGACGGTGGTATACGCCGGGAGTGGCTTAAGGGGCTACGGCGAATTAGTCATCATCAAACACAGTGAAACCTACGTCAGTGCCTACGGACATAACCGCAGGCTGTTGGTTCGGGAGGGGCAGCAGGTCAAGGTCGGACAGACAATTGCCGAAATGGGGTCCACGGGTACAGACCGGGTGAAACTGCATTTTGAGATTCGCCGCCAGGGTAAACCTGTAGATCCGCTGCAATTCCTGCCACGCCGTTGATCGCTACCAGCCTGTTCCGTCGCGTAGAGGGGACAGGCTCCAGCGTTGCCAAGGATAAAGGCGCCGCTTGAGCTTGAGGTCGAACTCACCAAAGGACTATAACAATGGCTCTCAGTAAAGAAGTGCCGGAGTTTGACATCGACGATGAGGTTCTCCTGATGGAGACCGGCATCGGGACGGATTCGATGTCGAATGATGAAGGGGCGGCTCCACCTTCCGTTCGTGCCAAATCCAAACACTCCGCATCGTTGAAACAACACAAGTACATTGACTACACGCGTGCACTTGATGCCACGCAGCTGTATCTCAATGAAATCGGTTTTTCCCCCCTGTTGTCCCCCGAAGAGGAAGTTCATTTTGCGCGCTTGTCGCAAAGTGGCGATCCGGCCGGGCGCAAACGCATGATTGAAAGTAACTTGCGGCTGGTGGTGAAAATCGCCCGGCGTTATGTCAATCGTGGGTTGTCGCTACTGGACCTGATCGAAGAGGGCAACCTCGGCCTGATCCGGGCGGTGGAGAAGTTCGACCCTGAACGCGGCTTCCGCTTTTCGACCTATGCGACCTGGTGGATTCGTCAAACCATCGAACGCGCGATCATGAATCAGACCCGGACCATCCGGTTGCCGATCCATGTGGTCAAAGAGCTCAATGTGTACCTGCGGGCTGCACGGGAGCTGACGCAAAAACTTGACCATGAACCCTCACCCGAAGAAATCGCCAACCTGCTGGAAAAACCGGTAGCGGAGGTCAAGCGCATGCTGGGTCTCAACGAGCGGGTTTCTTCGGTCGACGTCTCGCTGGGGCCGGATTCGGATAAAACCCTGCTGGACACTCTCACCGATGATCGTCCAACCGATCCATGTGAACTGTTGCAGGATGACGACCTGTCCCAGAGCATCGATCAATGGCTCTCCGAACTCACCGACAAGCAGCGTGAAGTGGTGGTACGCCGCTTCGGTCTGCGTGGCCACGAGAGCAGCACCCTTGAAGACGTAGGCCTTGAAATCGGCCTGACCCGGGAACGGGTCAGACAGATTCAGGTTGAAGGCCTGAAGCGTCTGCGGGAAATCCTGGAGAAAAACGGCCTTTCCAGTGAGTCGCTGTTCCAATAAGCGCTTCCCGTGCAGATAACCAAAAGCCCCGAATGTTCGGGGCTTTTTGTTATCTGGATATTCCAATTTCAGTGAGGAGGGTAATACCGCAGGTTTGTCGTCTGGTGATGTAAGTCTTTGCTTACTCTTGCGTAAGTGTTCAGTTTTTTTACACCGCGCCAGACAGCCATGATTGTCTTCATGCCTGGTTATCGTGTTGATAATAAATGGATTATTTTTAAGTTGACGGAATATGACAGGGAATTCCAGCGCAGAAGGGCCATTGCTCTTGGCGAGGAACGCTCTAGTATCGGGGTTGTGTCGACGGACAGACACGCCCTTCAAGGACGAGGGGAATGGACATCGCAGGACGCGATTCATCAGGACGATGAAAGGGAACACAGGGAATAAGGAAAAAAATGGGCGGGTCAAACCGCCCCTTTTTTTGCCTGCAGAAAAGCAAAAAGGCCCTTGTGGGGCCTTTTTTGGGAACGCGGGGGTAATCAGCGTTCGAGGTGTTCGAGCTTGCCCGGCTTGCCATCCCAGTCAGCGGAATCTGGCAGCGGATCTTTGCGTTCGGTGATATTTGGCCAGACTTCGGCCAATTCCATGTTCAGCGCAATGAAGTTTTCCATACCGGCAGGCACTTCATCTTCGGAGAAGATGGCCACGGCAGGGCATTCAGGTTCGCACAGTGCGCAGTCGATGCACTCATCCGGGTGAATCACCAGGAAGTTCGGGCCTTCGTAAAAGCAGTCCACCGGACAGACTTCTACGCAGTCGGTGTACTTGCACTTGATGCAGTTGTCGGTGACGACGAAGGTCATTTCTAATTTTCTCCTCAGGCGCGGCTTGCTGCGCCCCTTCACGTGGGGGTCGCAAGGTTTGGGAGCGATAGTCTGCAGGCCAGGCTATAGCGTGCAGCATCCCAAACCGCGCGAGATTCTAACAGCTTGCAAGGCTATGCGTTAGATCCGTGTCTTTAGTGTATAGAGCATTTCGAGTGCACGACGTGGCGTCATGTCGTCCAGATCGAGTTTGGCCAGTTCATCCAGCACTGGGTGCGGCAGGCTGGCGAACATGTCGCTCTGCTGCGGCGCAGCCGGTTTGCCTTTGACAGGTTTCGGCGCTTCATGGGGCAGGGCGGTGTCTTCGAGTCGGCTCAGATGCTCGAGGGCGCGGACGATCACTTCGCTGGGCACACCAGCCAACTGTGCCACGGCCAGACCGTAGCTCTGGCTCGCAGGCCCCGGCAGCACGTGGTGCAGGAAGACGATGCGTTCGTTGTGCTCGGTGGCATTGAGGTGCACGTTGGCCACCAGCGGTTGCGCTTCCGGCAGGACGGTCAGCTCGAAGTAGTGGGTGGCGAACAACGTATAGGCACGCAAATGCGCGAGACGCTCGGCGGCGGCCCAGGCCAGGGACAAACCGTCGAAAGTACTGGTGCCGCGTCCGACTTCGTCCATCAGCACCAGGCTGCGCTCGGTGGCGTTATGCAGGATGTTGGCGGTCTCGCTCATTTCGACCATGAAGGTCGAGCGGCCACCGGCCAGGTCATCGCTGGAACCGATCCGGGTGAAGATGCGGTCGACCAGCGACAGTTCGCAACTGGCCGCCGGCACGAAGCTGCCGATATGCGCCAGCAGTACGATCAACGCCGTCTGGCGCATGTAAGTGGATTTACCGCCCATGTTCGGACCGGTGATCACCAGCATGCGCGTGTTGTCGTCGAGGCTCAGATCGTTGGCCACGAACGGTGTGGTCAGAACCTGCTCGACCACCGGATGACGACCCTGGGTGATGCGCATGCACGGCTCGCTGACGAACCGCGGGCAGTTCAGGTCGAGGTTCAAGGCACGCTCGGCCAGGTTGCTCAAAACGTCCAGCTCGGCCAGGGCGCCGGCGGTGTCTTGCAAGGGTGGCAATTGCGAGATCAGGTCTTCGAGCAAGGCTTCGTAGAGCATTTTTTCACGAGCCAGGGCACGGCTCTTGGCCGACAGTGCCTTGTCTTCGAAAGCCTTGAGTTCCGGCGTGATAAAGCGCTCGGCACCCTTGAGGGTCTGACGACGGATGTAGTCGGCCGGTGCCGATTCAGCCTGCTTGCTCGGCAACTCGATGAAATAACCGTGAATGCGGTTATAGCCGACCTTGAGGTGCGACAGGCCGGTGCGGGCCTTTTCGCGGGCTTCGAGGTCGATCAGGAATTGTCCGGCGTTTTCACTGAGCGATTGCAGCTCGTCGAGTTCACTGTCGTAACCGGTCTTCAGCACGCCGCCATCTCGGATCACCGCAGGCGGGTTATCGATAATGGCTTTGTCCAGCAGCGCGGCCAGTTCCGGGTAGGTGCTGGTGATCGTCGCCAGTTGCTGCAGGTGCGGGGCTTCAAGTTCGGTCATTGCCACTTGCAGCGCCGGCAGTGCACCGAGGGCATCGCGCAGGCGCGCAAGGTCTCGCGGGCGCGCGTTGCGCAAGCCGATTCGGGCGAGAATCCGCTCGATGTCGCCGATTTCCTTGAGCTGCGGTTGCAGCTTTTCGAAACGGTAGCCGTCGAGCAGGCAGGTGATCGAGGTCTGACGTGCCAGCAAAACCGTCAGGTCGCGCAATGGGCGGTTCAACCAGCGGGTCAGCAAGCGGCTGCCCATGGCGGTCTGGCAACGATCGACCACCGATTGCAGCGTATTGTCGCGACCGCCCGCCAGGTTGGTGTCCAACTCCAGGTTGCGCCGACTTGCACCGTCCAGCACCACGGTATCGTCCAGACGCTCGTGGCGCAGGCTGCGCAAGTGGGGCAGTGCGGTGCGCTGGGTTTCTTTGGCATAGGCCAACAGACAACCGGCGGCACCGATGGCCAGGGTCAGGTTTTCGCAGCCGAAACCTTTGAGGTCCTGGGTGGAAAACTGCTGGCAAAGACTTTTCAGCGCCGAGTCGCGTTCGAAATCCCACGGCGCACGACGACGAACCCCACGGCGTTTTTCCGCCGGCAGGTCTTTTGGCCAGTCGTCCGGAATCAACAGCTCCACCGGATTGACCCGCTCCAGTTCCGCCAACAGATTTTCCCAGCCCTTGATTTCCAGCACGCTGAAATTGCCGCTGGTGATATCCAGCACCGCCAGGCCGAACAGGCGCTCATCGCCCAGCACGGCTGCGATCAGGTTGTCACGACGCTCGTCCAGCAGCGCTTCATCGCTCACCGTCCCCGGCGTAATGATCCGCACCACCTGACGCTCTACCGGTCCCTTGCTGGTGGCCGGGTCTCCGACCTGCTCGCAGATCACCACCGACTCGCCAAGCTTCACCAGTTTCGCCAGATAACCTTCGGCGGCATGGTAAGGAATCCCGCACATCGGAATCGCCTGCCCGGCCGACTGGCCGCGAGCGGTCAGGGTGATGTCCAGCAACTTGGCGGCCTTCTTCGCGTCTTCATAGAAGATCTCGTAGAAGTCACCCATGCGGTAGAACATCAATTGGTCCGGGTGCTGGTTTTTCAGGCGCCAGTACTGCTGCATCATCGGCGTGTGGGAGGACAGGTCGGAGAGTGCTTTATTCATTGGGGATCGGAAAACTCGTCGAAAGGTGTGGGGCAAAAGTGGGGCATTGGCCCGGCTTTTCCGCAATGGGCGCAAGATTAACATGGGCGGTCTGCCGGACGCAGGCACGAACGCCACGTGGTCTGTTTCTGTTGGTTTACGCGCTGTTTATGCGTCATTAATGCAATTCTGCATTTGCCTCTCGCGAATAGAACAAGCACTATGCGCGTTATGCAAAAACGCAATGTTTCTACCGTATTAAGAGCGCTGCTCGATCAGCACGGGATCTCCCCCACGGAGCTTCACCGGCGTACCGGCGTGCCTCAATCCACACTTTCGCGGATTCTCAGCGGCAAGATCGTTGACCCGTCGGATAAACACATTTCGAAGATCGCCGAGTACTTCGCCGTCAGTACTGACCAATTGCGTGGCCGCGTCGAAGTCGCGCCGCTTGCCGCTGGTGGACGCGATGTACTGCATTCGGAACTCAAGGATATAAGCCTGTGGGACGACGATACCCCCGTCGATGATGACGAGGTGTCGGTGCCGTTTCTTCGCGAGGTTGAATTGGCTGCGGGATCAGGAAGATTCGTCATCGAAGAAAGCGAGCGCTCCAGCCTGCGCTTTGGCAAACGCAGCTTGCGCCATAACGGTGTGCAGTTCGACCAGGCCAAATGCGTGACCGTGCGTGGCAACAGCATGCTGCCAGTGCTGCGTGACGGTGCCACGGTCGGGGTCAATGCCGGCAAATGCGGAATTGGCGACATCATCGATGGCGACCTTTATGCAATCAACCATAACGGCCAGCTACGGGTAAAACAGCTTTATCGCCTGCCCACCGGGATTCGCCTGCGCAGCTTCAATCGCGATGAACACCCGGACGAGGACTACACCTTCCAGGAAATGCAGGAAGAGCAGATTGTCATTCTGGGTCATGTTTTCTGGTGGGGTATGTACGCCCGTTAGTCCGTTTGACAGTCCGATAAAACCGCTCATTTGAGCGGTTTTTTTGTCTGTCGAATGCATGGGGGTGATCGCGATTCATGCATTGATGCATTGACTGTCTATGCATAAATGCATATTCTTCTTGCTCATTTGGTGGGCTGTCATCCAAGGAGGCGTGAAATGACCACGGAGCATTATGCGTTGTTGGACATGCCTCTCTGGCTATTCATCACCCTGCCTCTGGTTGGCGGAATCGTCGGCGAAATGTGGCGCGCTGATAAAGAAGGGGTTACTGGCAGACCTCTTCTCCGGCGTCTGATCATGCGGTCTGGCTCCAGCGTGGTCTGCGGTGCTTCGGCGATCATGCTGCTGCACGCTGCCAATGTTTCGATTTGGGCCGTATGCGCAGGTGGGTGCCTGACAGCGATGGCCGGGACGGACGTGGTTTTGGGGCTTTATGAACGCTGGGTGGCCAAAAGGCTGGGCGTGCGCGATGTCCTGCCCGATGAAGCTGAGGACTGATTAGCAGCTAAACCAGGCACCGGCATTCATCCCTTACACATTGATCGTCCCGATAACTTGCAAGTGCGATGGGCTGGTGTACGGTTAGTCTCATTCCGCCCGATCAGGAGATGACCGTGAAAGCAATCACCCAACTGGCCGATGACCTTGGCAGGCAGTTGCAGCTTCTAAATGCCCATGTGTCCACCGCCGAGTCATGTACCGGTGGCGGGATCGCCGAGGCGATCACCCGGATTCCCGGCAGTTCGGCATGGTTCGAGGCCGGTTATGTCACCTACTCCAATCTGCAGAAGAACCTGCAATTGAACGTCCCGGTGGAGTTGTTCACTTCGGTGGGGGCGGTCAGTCGCGAGGTGGTCGAGGCGATGGCCAAAGGTGCGCAGGAAAAAAGCCGTGCGTTTTTTTCCGTGGCGGTCAGCGGCATTGCCGGGCCTGATGGTGGTTCGAAAAGCAAGCCGGTGGGCACGGTATGGTTGGCCTGGGGCGTTGGCGAACGGGTATTCAGTGAAGTGCAGCACTTTGCCGGTGACCGTGACGAGGTCCGCCGACAAACGGTAAAGGCCGCACTAGAGGGGCTGCTGCGCTACACCAAGGCAGAAATCTCAAATCAGGGGTAGGCGATCCGGAATCGCTGTGGAATAATACTGGCTACTTATACAGGTGTTGGCCGTCAGGCCTTATTGATTACGTGAGGACTTTAATGGACGACAACAAGAAGAAAGCCTTGGCTGCGGCCCTGGGTCAGATCGAACGTCAATTCGGCAAGGGTGCCGTAATGCGTATGGGCGATCAGGACCGTCAGGCGATCCCGGCCATCTCTACTGGCTCTCTGGGTCTGGACATCGCTCTCGGCATCGGCGGTCTGCCAAAAGGCCGTATTGTTGAAATCTACGGTCCTGAATCTTCCGGTAAAACCACGCTGACCTTGTCCGTGATCGCCCAGGCTCAAAAAGCCGGCGCGACCTGCGCATTCGTCGACGCCGAACACGCCCTCGACCCTGAGTACGCCGGCAAGCTGGGCGTCAACGTCGATGATCTGCTGGTTTCCCAGCCAGACACCGGTGAGCAAGCCCTGGAAATCACCGACATGCTGGTGCGCTCCAACGCGGTTGACGTGATCATCGTTGACTCCGTGGCGGCACTGGTGCCGAAGGCTGAAATCGAAGGCGAAATGGGTGACATGCACGTGGGCCTGCAAGCCCGTCTGATGTCCCAGGCGCTGCGTAAAATCACCGGCAACATCAAGAACGCCAACTGCCTGGTGATCTTCATCAACCAGATCCGTATGAAAATCGGCGTGATGTTCGGCAGCCCGGAAACCACCACCGGTGGTAACGCACTGAAGTTCTACGCATCGGTACGTCTGGACATCCGTCGCACGGGTGCGGTGAAAGAAGGTGATGAAGTCGTCGGTAGTGAAACCCGCGTCAAGGTTGTGAAGAACAAAGTAGCTTCGCCGTTCCGTCAGGCCGAGTTCCAGATTCTTTACGGCAAGGGTATCTACCTCAACGGTGAGATGATCGACCTCGGCGTGCTGCACGGTTTCGTCGAGAAGTCCGGTGCCTGGTATGCCTATAACGGCACCAAGATCGGTCAGGGCAAAGCCAACTCGGCCAAATACCTGGCGGATAACCCGGACGTCGCCGCAACGCTCGAGAAGCAACTGCGTGACAAGTTGCTGTCCCCGGCGTCGGTAGCGGACGCCAAGGCTTCTGCGGTCAAAGAGACCGAAGACGATCTGGCTGACGCTGATATCTGATTGATCCGATGACCGCCGTACTCGATACACTCGTCGCGGTGCGGCGAACCGCAATGGACCTGCTCGCACGACGCGAGCACGGTCGGGTTGAGCTGGCGCGTAAACTGCGTCAGCGCGGCGCCCTCCCTGAAATGATCGATACAGCGCTCGACCGGCTGACGGAAGAGGGTTTGTTATCCGAATCCCGTTACCTCGAGAGTTTTGTTTCCTACCGTGCCCGTTCCGGATATGGCCCTTTACGGATTCGTGAAGAATTGAGCCAGCGTGGTCTGCAACGCAGCGATATCGAACTGGCCTTGCGCGAGAGTGGCATCGATTGGCAGGAGCAACTGGCAGACACCTGGCGGCGCAAGTTCTCCGGGCAGTTACCGATCGACGCGCGGGAACGAGCCAAGCAGGGCAGGTTCCTGGCGTACAGGGGATTTTCCATGGAGATGATCAGCCGCTTGTTCAGCGGCCGAGGGATGGACGATTAACTGAAACGGCTCGCTATTTCGATAGCGGGCCGTTTTTTTTGCATTACGTGATCTTGGACGGCGTTCGTGTACGTTGTTGTGCCTGAGGTTGGGATTGTGCCCAGTTTTCCGGCAGGTTGATGTAGTCCACCAGCGCTCGCAACCGACCGTGATCACGTGCGTTGAAGGTGAAGGCCAGGCGCGCCAGGTGGCTGAACTGTACTTCGTCGTGTTCCTCGCCACTGTACGCATGCTGATGGAAGTGATCGCTCAGGCACAGATCAGCGAATGCCTTCTGCATATGTTCGAGGGCGCGCTCACTGAGCGTATGGTTCATGCGGATCACGAACTGATGCTTGAGCCAGCGACTGGAGTGGAAGTTGCTGTAGAACTGGTTGATGTGCTCCACGGCTTCCTCGGCGGTGTAGACCAGTTTCACCAGATTCATGTCGGTCGGCAGGATGTAACGGTTTTCCTCCAGTTGTTGCTGGATGAACTCCAGCGCTGCATGCCAGAACTTGCCGCCCGGCGCGTCCAGCAGTACCACGGGGACCAGCGGGCTTTTGCCGGTCTGGATCAGCGTCAACACTTCCAGCGCTTCATCCAGCGTGCCAAAACCACCTGGGCACAGGACAAGAGCGTCGGCTTCCTTGACGAAGAACAACTTGCGCGTGAAGAAAAAGTGGAAGGGCAGCAGGTTGGTTGTGCCCTGAACAGTGGGGTTGGCATGCTGTTCGAAGGGCAGGGTGATGTTGAATCCCAGGCTGTGTGCGAGGCCGGCGCCTTCGTGAGCGGCGGCCATGATGCCTCCACCTGCGCCGGTGATCACCATCATGTCCGAGCGCGCCAGGGTGGCACCGAGTTCTCGGGCGAGACCATATAGCGGGTGTTCGATGGGCGTGCGGGCAGAACCGAAGACCGTGACCTTGCGCCGGCCCTTGAACTGTTCCAGCACGCGAAAGGCTTGTTCCAGTTCGCGCAAGGCTTGCAGTGTGATCTTGGCATTCCAGCGATTGTGGTCTTCCTGGGCCATGCGCAGCACGGTCAGGATCATGTCGCGGTAGATTGGGATGTTCGGGCTGTTGGGGGAAACAAGGCTGAGTTGCTCTTCGACCTTGCTGATGAGGTCGTGGCCGCTTTCTTCAAAATGACGGCTCAGGAGGTCATTCGGTTGGTAAGGCATTCAACTTCTCCTTCTGCACAGAGCCCACGGCGGCGACTACGCAATCGTCGATGCCACGACACTTCATGTGTCGCTGTCTGCCCCAGGCCCGTGCCTGGGCGATCCACTTGGCCCGAAAGTCACCGGGCCATCCAAACAGGCTCTGTTTGTCCCTTGGATGAAAGAAACGTTCGCACAACACAATACGTAACGGGCGGCCCCTTTTCCTGCCCTGACAAGTGAGTGTGGATAAGTAGAATCTAGACCTTCGCGGTGATTTTCGCTGCATTGATCATTGCGCCGCAAAGTCTTGCCTGGCAACCGCTTATTGATGATTTGCAAGGTGGTTTCACCGCTCGTCAGAACGCAAGCCAAGTGTCATGCACTCTGATTTACTAAGTTACAGGTGTGATACGACAACTTTGCGTCTACGGCAGGGCGCACGGTACAAGCAGTTAAAGGATTTTTCGCTCAACGCGAGTGAGGTGCAAGGAGGCGGGAAACCATGGCCAGAGTCATTCTGGAGATCGATACGCAGCTGTATCGATTGTTGAAATCATCGGCCGAGACCAATCATTTGAGTCTCGAGGAGGAGTGCTGCCGGCGTCTTGTAGGCACGGAGCGTCGATCACGTTACTTGCAGGCACTGCTGGCAGAGTTGCGCGCCGAAGATGAACAGCGACGCGCAAAGTCTCATTGATTACTTCTTCTTCGGCACCGCTTTCGGGCAATCCGATTCCTGGTAGCTGGCAGAACCCACCGCGCGGTTGGTCTTCACTTCGGTGAAGTCGTAACGCATCACTGCACCCTTGGCCATCAATTTACGGTAGGACGGGTTGTTGCAGACCGAGGCTCCCAGCTGGAAGTACACGGCTTTGGGATCGGCGCGCATCTTGTTGGCGTGGCTGCTTTGCACGCTCAGGTGGTTGATCAGGACATTGCCTTCGACGGTGTAGCCTTGATCGAGAATGTCTTCATTGATCGCCCGAGGAGTGCCGACGCTGCTTTGTGCGGCGACGTTGCGCAGTTCTCTGTTCAGATTCTGCTCGCTCAGGGATGCAGCCTGAGCGTTGAAGGTCGAAGCCAGCAGAATGGCAGCGGTGGGAACGATAAGGCGCAGCATGAAACTCTCCTGGGGCAGTGATGGGTGGTTTGACCCGTCACGTGACTGTGCGTTCAGTGGCGGCGAATTATAGGGGAGGCGGCCTGGACGGTACAGGCTTGCTCCTGTCGGTCTGGTAAACTGCCGGTACTTTTTGCCTTGCCGAGTATTTTTCGTGTCGACTCCTTTTTCCCGCTGGCGTTGCCTGCCATGAGCCATGCCCCCAATGCAGTAGCCCGCCTGCGCGATCAGCGCGAAGACGAAGGCATCAAGCCGCTTCAGGCCCGTGGCTGGCGCGCAACCCGTTGCCGTGCCTGCCGCGTGATCGAGAGTCACTGCCTGTGCGCCTGGCGCCCGCAGGTCGAGACCCGCTCCGGTGTGTGCCTGATCATGACCAGCAAGGAAGTGTTCAAACCGAGCAATACCGGTTGGCTGATTGCCGACGTGGTGCGCGATAACCACGCGTTCATCTGGTCGCGTACTGAAACCGACCCACAGATGCTGGCGTTGTTGTCCGACCCGCAATGGCAGCCTTATCTGGTGTTTCCAGGGGAATATGTCGCACCCGAGCGCGTCACCCACAGCGTGGCGGTGGATGGCAGCAAGCGGCCGTTGTTCATTCTGTTGGACGCGACCTGGACCGAAGCCCGGAAGATTTTCCGCAAGAGCCCGTATTTCGACTCGCTGCCGATCCTCAGCCTGTTGCCCGAAAAACTGTCCCGTTATCAATTGCGCCGATCCACCCGCAGCGAGCACCTGTGCACCGCGGAAGTCGCGGCGTTGTGTCTCGATCTGGCGGGTGACGAGCAGGCGGCATCGGCACTGGACGCTTATTTCGATGTGTTCAGCCAGCATTATCTCGATGCCAAGCGTCAGCTTGAAATGAACGTCGAAACGCCGGCACACGCCGAGTTGTTGCCGTTCGTGCAGAAAATCGCTGCGGGCGGGAATTGATTGTCGCTCATACTGCAAAAGACTGTAGTGGCCATGTAGCTTGACCACCCCGGTTTCGCTCGGCATGCTTGGCGCCGATCAGTGCGCGGCCGAAGTTTGATACGCCTATTCTGTGCCAACGAGAATAGTCATGTATCGGCGTTCAATGTGCCCCGGGTACCGCTCTCTGGCTGTACCTTGAGTTGCTGGAAAAACAGGATCATTTGAACAATGGCCACATACGAAATCCTGATTGCCGATGACCACCCACTTTTCCGTTCCGCCTTGCATCAAGCGTTGAGCCTTGGGCTTGGTCCCGATGTGCGTCTGGTGGAAGTGGCGAGCATTGCCGAACTGGAAACCCGCCTGACCGAAAAAGCCGATTGGGATCTGGTCCTGCTGGACCTCAATATGCCTGGGGCGTACGGTTTTTCAGGCTTGGTGCTGTTACGTGGCCAATACCCGCAGATTCCAGTGGTGATGGTTTCCGCTCAGGAAGAGGCGACAATCATGGTCAAGTCTCGTGAGTTCGGCGCCAGCGGGTTCATTCCCAAATCCAGTGACCTGGGCGTGATCCAGAAAGCCGTGCGTGCGGTGCTCGATGGCGATGTATTCTGGCCGCCGCAGGCATTCGAAGCCGTCAGCGTATCCGATGAGGCCAAGGCTGCCAGCGAAGGGCTTGCCAGCCTGACGCCGCAGCAGTTCCGGGTATTGACGATGGTTTGCGAAGGTTTGCTGAACAAACAGATCGCCTATGAACTGAGCGTTTCCGAGGCGACGATCAAGGCGCACGTGACGGCTATTTTCCGTAAGTTGAATGTGCGGACCCGGACTCAGGCAGCGTTGCTTCTGCAACAACTTGAGTCAATTTCGAGCCACTGAGGGTTGGCTTCTTCACGCTTTTTTGACTTTGGTTAATCTAGCTTTCCCACTCCTTTTTGGTCAGTTGCCTACTCTATGTCACCTTTCAAAGGCCAGACCGGCCTTAAACGTATTCTCAATGCCTCCGGCTATTCGCTGGACGGCCTGCGCGCAGCCTTCACCGGGGAAGCTGCGTTTCGGCAGTTGGTATTGCTCAATGTGATCCTGATCCCGCTGTCGTTCTTCCTGAACGTCAGCCGGGTCGAGCAAGCCTTGCTGATTGCCGTCTGTTTACTGGCACTGATCGTCGAGTTGCTCAACTCGGCGGTGGAAGCGGCCATCGACCGTATTTCCCTGGAGTTGCACCCGCTGTCGAAAAACGCCAAGGACATGGGCAGCGCCGCGCAATTGGTGGCGCTGACCATGATTGCGCTGGTGTGGGCCGTGATTCTGCTTTAAGCGATCGTGGGCAGTACGATCTCGTCGCTGCGCTGAACCCCTGCGGTGAAAGCGCGGCACAGATCGAGGAATTCGCGCATCGCCGATGTCTGGTATTTCTGTTTGTGCCAGATGAAGTAGAACTGTCGCGCCAGGTCCAGATCCGGTGTTTCCACCGCTACCAGGCTGCCGCGACGGAATGCGTCCCGCAGCGCCAATCGCGATATGCACCCAATCCCCAGGCCGGACTCCACTGCGCGCTTGATCGCTTCCGTATGCTCGAGCTCCAGGCGGATATTCAACGCGCTGCGGTGATGGCGCATGGCCTGATCAAATGTCAGGCGCGTGCCTGAACCTTGCTCACGCAGAATCCAGGCTTCGTGGCTCAGTTCATCCATGCTTGCCGTGCCGCGTTTGGCCAAAGGATGTTGCGGCGCGCAGAACACCACCAATTCATCTTCGACCCAGCTCTGCACTTCGATGTCCGGGTGGCTGCAATCGCCTTCAATCAGACCCAGGTCAATTTCATAGTGGGCTACTTGTTGCACGATATTGGCAGTGTTCTGCACGTGCAGCTTCACCTGGCTTTCCGGGTGGCGCTGCATGAAGCTGCCAATCAGCAGGGTAGCCAGGTAGTTGCCGATGGTCAGGGTTGCGCCTACCGCCAATGAGCCGAAACCGGACTTGCCGTTGAGCAGGTCTTCGATTTCCTTGGCCTGATCAAGCAGCGCTACCGCTTGCGGCAACAGCTGCTTGCCAAGGGCGTTGAGGCTCAGGCGTTTGCCGGCACGGTCGAACAACTGGCAGCTGCACTGACGCTCCAGTTCGGTGATTGAGGTGCTTGCCGCCGACTGCGAGAGGTTGAGCAGGCCCGCAGCACGGGATACGCTTTCCTGCTGGGCGACAGCGACGAAGACTTGAAGTTGACGGAGAGTAAATCGCATATCGATATAACCGATAACCCTTATCTTAATAATCCAGTTAACAGATATTGTCGTCGCTATTAGAATGCGATGCAATTGCGCACCCCGGCTCTGTTCATGCAAGAGCGAGCGCAGACCAATCTCCAGGAGTCCCACGTACATGAGCAACATGAACCACGAGCGTGTCCTCAGTGTTCATCACTGGAACGACACTCTGTTCAGCTTCAAGTGCACCCGTGATCCGGGCCTGCGCTTCGAGAACGGTCAGTTCGTGATGATCGGCCTGCAACAGCCCAACGGCCGCCCGCTTATGCGCGCTTACTCGATCGCCAGCCCGAACTGGGAAGAGCATCTCGAGTTCTTCAGCATCAAGGTGCCAGATGGTCCGCTGACTTCCCAGTTGCAGCATTTGAAGGAAGGCGACGAGATCATCATCAGCAAGAAGCCTACCGGCACGCTGGTGCTGGATGACCTCAAGCCTGGCAAACATTTGTACTTGCTCAGCACCGGTACCGGTCTGGCGCCGTTCATGAGCGTCATCCAGGACCCGGAAACCTACGAGCGTTTCGAAAAAGTGATCCTGTGCCACGGCGTACGTTACGTCAACGAAGTCGCCTACCGCGAGTTCATCACCGAGCACCTGCCGCAGAACGAGTTCTTCGGCGATGCGCTGCGTGACAAGTTGATCTACTACCCGACCGTGACCCGCGAACCGTTCGAGAACGAAGGTCGCCTGACCGACCTGATGCGCAGCGGCAAGCTGTTCAGCGACATCGGTCTGCCGCCGATCAACCCGCAGGACGACCGCGCCATGCTGTGCGGTAGCCCGAGCATGCTCGACGAGACCAGCGAAGTGTTGAACAGCTTCGGCCTGAAAGTTTCGCCGCGGATGCGCGAGCCGGGTGATTACCTGATCGAGCGTGCATTCGTCGAGAAGTGACCGCAGGTCACGTGTAGGAGCCGGCTTGCTGGCGATAGCGTCTTTAAGATCGCCATCGCCAGCAAGCCGACTCCTACAATAGATTCGCAGCGCATCCAAAAAGCCCGCATGACCCCGGACGGTCATGCGGGCTTTTTCGTTTTTGGCGTTCAGGCTTTCGCGGGAATGACCTCGAGCACGCGGATCAGCTCGGGCGTCGGGTAATGCCAACGCACATCCACATCCCAGAACTGCGCGCCGTATTCCCGTTCCGGCGCAGGTGTCTGATAGGCCGGGCGTGGATCCTGCGCCAGGCATTGCTCGATCAGCTCGACCAAAGGCTCTGCAAGGCGCTGGGCGTGGCCATTAGCCTGGTGCAGCGCAGCATCCGTCCACTCTACGGCAATCAACTGCGGCGCGGCGCTGGCGATAGTGTTGGCGGCGCTGTCGATGATATCGGCGTAGGGCACGTAAGGTTTGATGTCGAGAACCGGCGTGCCGTCGAGCAAGTCGATGCCGGAAATCCACAGACGATTGGCTTCAACCTTGTCCAACTTCACCACGGATTGACCAATGCCGTTGGGACGATGGGTTGCGCGTGTCGCAAACACGCCCATGGATTTGTTGCCGCCGAGGCGGGGAGGGCGGACCTTCAGGCGCGGCTTTTCTTCCAGTGCCTGATGGAACATGAACAGCAGCCAGACATGGCTGACCTGTTCAAGGCCCTGCACGGCATCACCCTGATCGAAGGGTGCGACCAGTTCCAGCACGCCGCGCGCGGCCGGGGCCAGTTGCGGTTGACGCGGAATGGCGAACTTCTCCTTGAAGCAGGAGCGCACGAAGCCGATGGGGGAAACGCTGTAGGTCATGGTTTACGGTCGAGGCGGGAAGAGGGTAGGCATGATAACCCGATCAACCATGATCATTCCCACGCTCTGCGTGGGAATGCCTCAATGGACGCTCTGCGTCAGCTCTTGGGACGCGCAGCGTCCCGCGCTGCATTCCCACGCGGAGCGTGGGAACGATCATCAGGAGAAGATCAGAGGCTGAACCCACCATCCAATGGGATGATATTCCCGGTCATGTAAGCCCCCGCCGTACTCGCCAGGCTGATCGCCAGCGCCGCCATCTCTTCCTCGCGCCCCCAACGCTTCATGGGGATCAGCGCCGTATCCTCGGCCAATGCCTGCTTATCATTGCCGATATGCTGGGTCATCTTGCTCGGGAACCGTCCCGGTGCGATCACGTTGACGTTGATGTGCTGGCTGACCAGCTCCCGAGCCAGGATCCGCGACAATTGGTGCAGTGCGGCTTTGCTGGGACCGTAGGCGTAGGCCTGTTCGCCAAAGGAGGAAATCCCCGCCACCGATCCGATGTTGATGATCCGCGCCGGGTTCGCTTCGGAACCTGCCTTGCGCAGCAGCGGCAGGAACTGCTGGATGCAGTTGAACACCGAAGTCACGTTGAGCTGCATGACCTTTTCCCAGCCCTTGATCGGATAGCTTTCCAGTGGCGCCCCCCACGTGGTGCCGGCATTGTTCACCAGAATGTCGAGATGGGTGATCTGCTCGCCCAGGCGTGTGGCCAGTTGTTGCACGCCTTCTTCCGTCGCCAGGTTGGCAGCTACGGCATGGCAGCGCCCAAGGGCACCGAGTTCGTCAGCGGTTTGCTGGCAAGCTTCGGCATCGCGGGCGCAGACATACACGGTCGCGCCAGCCTCGACATAGGCCTTGGCAATCATTTTGCCGATACCACGAGTGCCGCCGGTCACCAGAGCGGTGCGGCCTTGCAGGGAAAAGTAGGGGTGCATGGCGAATCCTGAGAACTTAAGGGTCTCTACACCCTAGTCGTCAGCCGCGAGAAGCGGAGCCACTATTTTTGCGAGGAATGAGCATCCATACAGGACTGCCCTTTCTTTTGCAGGCGCACATCTTGCTGGCGATAGCGTCCTCAAGATCGCCATCGCCAGCAAGCTGTGCTCCTACAGGGAGTGAGCATCCATACAGCTTTGTGACGCCATCCCTTGTAGGAGCACAGCTTGCTCGCGATAGCGTTTTCGAAATCGCCATCGCCAGCAAGCTTTGCTCCTACAGGGACGCGGGCGGGCGATTACTGCGGACGCACGCGCAGGGTCAGGCCCTTGAGGAAGTTGCGCAGCAACTGGTCGCCGCACGGGCGGTAGTTGGTGTGGCCGAATTTGCGAAACAGCGCGCTCAGCTCAGGCTTGGACACCGGGAACTCGGCCGCCTTGAGGATCGCGTGCATGTCGTCTTCTTTCAGTTCGAAGGCCACGCGCAGTTTTTTCAGGATGATGTTGTTGGTCACCGGCACTTCGATCGGCTGCGGCGGACGGCTTTCGTCCTTGCCGCGCTTGAAGATCACCAGGCCGTCGAGGAAATGCGCCATGACTTCGTCCGGGCAGCGTACGAAACCTTCCTCGTCCTCCTCTTTCTTGTCGAGCCAGGTCACCAGGTCTTCGAGCTTCACATCCATGCCACCGAGCTTGATGATCTCGATGACTTTCTTGTCGCTGATGTCGAGCATGTAGCGCACGCTGCGCAGTACGTCGTTATGAATCATGTGGGCAGTCCCGATTTTCAACTGTGGGCGTCGCAACCAGGCGCGACGCCGAAATGTGTGACGGCGTGAAAAGCCTTAGAACTTCTCTTTGCCGGACAGGTAGCGCCATTGTCCCAACGGCACTTTACCGATGGATACGCCACCGATGCGGATGCGGCGGATACCCACGATCTTCAGGCCGACGGCCTGGCAGAACAGGGCGATAACACCCGGTTGCGGGTTTTTCATGGCAAAGCGCAGGCGGTTTTCGTTCTGCCAGCTGGCCTTGACCGGCGGCAATTCCTTGCCCTTGTAGGTCAGGCCGTGTTGCAAGCGATTGAGACCGTGCTCGACCATGTTGCCTTCGACTTCGACCACGTATTCCTGCTCGATCTTGTTGGAGTCGGCGGTGAGTTTGCGCAGGATCTTCCAGTCCTGGGTGAACACCAGCAAGCCGCTGGCGTTAGCCTGCAGGTCAGTGCTGGCGGTCAGGCGCTGGAAGTGGCCCTTGAGCGGACGTTTGCCGTAACGGTGTTCTTCGCTCAGCGTCTCGGCGCTGATGGTCGCCATGGCGGTGTCCGCGTCCATGCCGGCGGGCACGTTGAACAGGATGGTTACCGGTTCCGGGGCAGTGGCCTTGGCTTCTGGGTCCAGCTCGACTTTTTGTGCGCCGACTTTGAACTGCGGCTCGTCGATGACTTCGCCGTCGACGGTGACCCAGCCGCCTTCGATGAACAGCTCAGCCTCCCGACGGGAGCAGCCGACGAGTTCGATGAGGCGTTTGGAGAGACGAATCGGGTCAGTCATGACAGGGCCGTAACAAAAAAGGGGTGGGCATTGTACCTGCCTGGCGCCGGTTAAGCCCGGTTCCATTTGAGGTCGGTCGCAATTCCTGTGGGAGCTGGCTTGCCAGCGATTGCATCACCTCGGTGTATCTGGCTTGACCGCAGCGTCCGCATCGCTGGCAAGCCCCACAGGGTTAATCTGGTGTGTCAGCCATGTTGTGAGCGTTGCTGGACCTGGCGCATGCGCATATGCAACAACGGATAGGGCTGTCCCATGCCATCGACTTCCGAGCGGCCGATCACCTCAAACCCTTGCTTGAAGTAAAACCCCAGGGCTTGCGGGTTCTGTTCGTTCACGTCCAGTTGATCGGCGTTGAGGTTTTCCAGGGCATAACGCAGCAATTTCCTGCCCAGGCCCTGACCGCGGTGTTGCGGGTCAATAAAGAGCATTTCGACCTTGCCCGCCGCGACCCCGGCGAACCCGGTAATGCGCTGGTTGGCGTCCTTGGTGCAGATCAGCATGACGGCATCGAGGTAGCGGGTCAGCACCAGATTCTTCAACAGATTGATGTAACTGTCTGGCAGAAAGTCATGGGTGGCGCGGACCGAGTCCTCCCAGACCCGGGTCAGTTCTTCATAGTCACTCTGTTTCGGTGTGTGGATGACCGAATGTTGGCGCATGCCCGCCTGCTCCTTCTTTTAGCTACCGACTGTAAAAAGTGAGATTCCGTTCTTCACCAAACGATAGCCGTAAAAAAGCCCCGCATCTCGTCAAGAGAGCGGGGCTTTGCATAATTTTTGCGTTTAGATCTGTTCAGCCCACAGATCGTATTCGTCGGCGTCGGTCACCTTGCACCAGACTTTATCGCCCGGCTTCAGGTTGCTGCCATTGTCGATGAATACGTTTCCGTCGATTTCCGGAGCATCGAAGAAGCAACGGCCGACCGCGCCTTGCTCGTCGACTTCATCGACCAGCACTTCGATTTCACGGCCGATGCGCATTTGCAGGCGGGCCGAGCTGATCGCCTGCTGGTGCGCCATGAAGCGCTCCCAACGATCCTGCTTGACGTCATCTGGAACCACTTCCAGGTCCAGGTCGTTGGCCGGCGCGCCGTCGACCGGCGAGTACTGGAAGCAACCGACGCGATCCAGCTGGGCTTCGGTCAGCCAGTTCAGCAGGTATTGGAAGTCTTCTTCAGTCTCGCCCGGGAAACCGACGATGAAGGTCGAGCGGATGATCAAATCCGGGCAGATTTCGCGCCAGTTCTTGATCCGCGCCAGGGTCTTGTCTTCGAACGCCGGGCGTTTCATCGACTTGAGCACTTTCGGGCTGGCGTGCTGGAACGGGATGTCCAGGTACGGCAGGATCTTGCCGGCGGCCATCAGCGGGATCAGCTCGTCGACGTGCGGGTACGGGTAAACGTAGTGCAGACGCACCCAGACGCCGAGGGTGCTCAGGGCTTCGCAGAGTTCGGTCATGCGGGTTTTCACCGGCGCGCCGTTCCAGAAACCGGTGCGGTATTTCACGTCGACGCCGTAGGCGCTGGTGTCTTGCGAGATCACCAACAGCTCTTTGACGCCCGACTTGACCAGGCGCTGGGCCTCGTCAAGGACATCACCGACCGGACGGCTGACCAATTTGCCGCGCATCGACGGGATGATGCAGAAGCTGCAGCTGTGGTTGCAGCCTTCGGAAATCTTCAGGTAGGCGTAGTGGCGCGGGGTCAGCTTGATGCCTTGTGGCGGCACCAGGTCGATCAGCGGGTTGTGATCCTGACGCGGCGGCACGACTTCGTGCACGGCGTTGACCACTTGCTCGTACTGCTGCGGACCGGTCACGGCCAGCACGCTCGGGTGCACGTCGCGGATGTTGCCTTCTTCGACGCCCATGCAGCCGGTGACGATGACCTTGCCGTTTTCCTTGATCGCTTCGCCGATCACTTCCAGAGACTCTGCCTTGGCCGAATCAATGAAGCCGCAGGTGTTGACCACCACGACATCGGCGTCCTGATAGGTGGACACGACGTCATAGCCTTCCATGCGCAGCTGGGTAAGGATGCGCTCGGAGTCGACCAGTGCTTTGGGGCAACCCAGGGATACGAAGCCAACCTTTGGATTGGCCGGCGCAGGAGTGGTGGACATGTCTAACCTCGGTGTTTTGTGACGCCGCTTGCCGGGCTGGGCAAAACCGACGGACGGGCGCTTGAACTGCGCCTCTGATCAAAAAGTGCGCAATTCTAGCGGTGAGACGTTCACTTGACCAGCTTTATGCGGGGAAATACGACGAGTGCTGCGCTATGCTTCGCGCGGGTGGGCTTTACGGATTTTTTACAGTCAACAAAACGTCTGTAACGTAAAGTAAAAAAGCGCATGCTGCAGAAAAGTGCTTCATTCAAGAAGCCGGGTTTTGGTAATCAGGAGTGGTGGATGGGGCACGCAAGTAGTCAGGCAGGAGCGACCGGGCATTCGGCGGCCAAACCGATCGGCATGCTGGTTGCGGCAGTCGGGGTGGTTTATGGCGATATCGGCACCAGTCCGTTGTACACCCTCAAAGAAGTGTTCTCCGGCGCGTATGGTGTGCCGGTCAATCACGATGGCGTGTTGGGCATTCTGGCGCTGATTTTCTGGTCACTGATCTGGGTCGTGTCGATCAAGTACATGATGTTTGTCCTGCGCGCCGACAACCAGGGCGAAGGCGGGATCATGGCTCTGACCGCGCTGGCACGGCGAGCGGCGTCAGGGCATGCCAAGCTGCGTGGCCTTCTGGTGGTATGCGGGCTGATCGGTGCTGCATTGTTCTATGGCGACAGCATGATCACCCCGGCCATTTCCGTATTGTCGGCAATCGAAGGCCTGGGGTTGGCATTCGAGGGGATCGACCATTGGGTGGTGCCGTTGTCGTTGATCGTGCTGGTGGCGCTGTTCCTGATTCAGAGTCACGGCACCGCACGGATCGGCATCCTGTTCGGGCCGATCATGGTCACCTGGTTCCTGGTGCTGGGAGCGCTCGGTGTCTACGGCATCGTTCAGCACCCGGAAGTCCTGCAAGCGATGAACCCGGTTTGGGGTGTGCGTTTCTTCATCGTGCATCCGGGCATGGGCGTGGCGATTCTCGGCGCCGTGGTGCTGGCATTGACCGGTGCCGAAGCGCTCTACGCGGACATGGGCCACTTCGGTCGCAAGCCGATTGCCCGCGCCTGGTTCATCCTCGTGCTGCCGGCGTTGGTGCTCAACTATTTCGGCCAAGGCGCCTTGCTGCTGGGTGACCCGGAAGCCGCTCGCAACCCGTTCTACTTGCTGGCGCCAAGTTGGGCGTTGATCCCACTGGTAGGCCTGTCGACCCTGGCCACGGTGATTGCCTCGCAAGCGGTGATTTCCGGTGCGTTCTCCTTGACCCGTCAGGCGATCCAGCTCGGCTACATCCCGCGCATGCATATCCGGCACACCTCGAGCGCTGAACAGGGCCAGATCTACATCGGTGCAGTGAACTGGGCACTGATGGTCGGCGTGATTTTGCTGGTGATAGGTTTCGAATCCTCCGGCGCCCTGGCTTCCGCCTACGGTGTGGCGGTGACGGGCACCATGCTGATGACCACTATTCTGGTGTCGGCGGTGATCCTGCTGCTGTGGAAGTGGCCGCCGATCCTTGCGGTGCCGATCTTGCTTGGTTTCCTGTTGGTGGACGGTCTTTACTTCGCTGCCAACGTACCGAAAATCGTGCAGGGCGGGGCATTCCCTGTGATTGCCGGTCTCGCATTGTTTGTCCTCATGACCACTTGGAAGCGCGGCAAGCAGTTGCTGGTCGATCGCATTGATGAAGGTGGATTGCCGTTGCCGATCTTCATCAGCAGTATCGCCGTGCAGCCCCCGCATCGGGTCCAGGGTACCGCTGTGTTCCTCACCGCCCGGCCGGACGCCGTGCCTCACGCTCTGTTGCACAACCTTCTGCATAATCAGGTGCTGCACGAGCAAGTGGTGCTGTTGACGGTGGTGTACGAAGACATCCCGCGAGTGCCGCCGAGCCGGCGCTTCGAAGTCGATTCCTACGGCGAGGGTTTCTTCCGGGTAATCCTGCATTTTGGCTTCACCGATGAGCCGGACGTGCCGAAGGCGCTGAAACTGTGTCATCTCGATGAACTGGACTTCAGCCCTATGCGCACCACCTACTTCCTCAGCCGCGAAACCGTCATCGCTTCCAAGCTCGAAGGCATGGCCCGCTGGCGCGAGGCACTGTTCGCCTTCATGTTGCAGAACGCCAACGGCAACCTGCGCTTCTTCAATCTGCCGTTGAACCGGGTGATTGAGTTGGGGACACAGGTGGAGATGTAAGACTGCAAGATCAAAAAGCCCCCGTTGCCTTGCGGCAGCGGGGGCTTTTTATGACGTATCCAAAGGCAGCGATAAACCCTGTGGGAGCGGGCTTGCCCGCGATGGCAGCGTGTCAGTCGACAGAGATGTCGGACGTTATGCCCTTATCGCGGCAAGCCTGCTCCCACAGGGATTTGTGTCGAGTTCAAGTAACGGTCATGAAAAAGCCCCCGTAACCGAAACGCTGCGGGGGCTTTTTTGCAAACGCTGCTCAGATCACTCCTGAGCCTCGGTTTCCTGCGGCTGGCGTTTCTTGATCACCCCCACCAAACGCTGGGCCAGCGCCGGGTAGTTTTCGTCGAAGTGGTGGCCACCGGGCAATTTGATGACTTCGCCCACGGCGCTCTTGTCGGTGCAACCACTTTCATCGACTTCTTCTTCACCGTAGATGCACACCACTTTAGCGGCTGGCAACCTGGCCATTTCCGGGCCGGTGGCGGCTTCCTTGCCGGCGTTGCCGAGCCAGCCTTCGACTTCGATTTCGAAGCTGCCGGTGCGGGCGAAGGCGAGCAGGATGATCGCGTCGACGCGCTGCTGTTCGTTCTCTGGCAGGCGGTTGTAGATCGCTGGCAGAACGTCGGCACCGAACGAGTAACCGGTGAGAATGAAGCGCTTGGTGCCCCATTTCTGCCGGTAGTGCTGCATCAGTTCTGCCAGGTCCAGGGCGCTCTGTTCCGGACTCTTGTGCTGCCAGTAGTAACGCAAGGTGTCGATGCCGACCACGGGGTAACCGATCTTGGCCATTTCGCCGGCGACATCGCGGTCCAGATCGCGCCAGCCACCGTCACCGGAGAGGAACAGGGTGACCGTGTCCCGGGCTTGGCCTGCGGGCACTTCAACCACCGGAATCTGCAGGCCGCCTGCCGCTTTGTCGCCGCCGACGAGGATCTTGCGCAGTTCGTTGTTCAGCACTTGCGGCAGGTTGATGTCGTAGTCGCTGATGCTGGTTTCGGCGTTCGGCTGGTCACGCACGAAGCCGGCACTGGTGTCGTCCGGGTTGTCGTTCCATGCCACCAGCCAGTGGCCGTGGGCGGCGCTTTTGGGCAACAGGTGTGTGCAGCCACCGGGTTTTTCCAGGGCCAGATCCACGGAAACGGCCTGGGCCTTATCGTTCTTCTGTTCCGACAACCAGCGCCAGGCCAGCACGGCGCCCGGGCCGATGCCGCTGACCAGCGTGGCCGGCCCCTGCAGTTCACGCAGGCCCGCTTGCAAGGCGCGGCTTTGCAGCAGGCAATCCTTGGGCAGAATCACCTGAACGATCTGCGCCGAGGCACTGCGGCTCAGGGTGGTCAGTTGCTTGTCATTGAGTTTCTGATCATCGTTGACCGCCACCAATACCTGAGCCTTCGGCGTGGTGCCGGGAATGACGCGGGTCATGGCTGCGCCATCGGCCGGTGTGAGCAGTTCGAGGGTCGGTTCTGGTGCCGGGCGTTTGAGGTACCAGAAACCGCCGCCGAGAATCACGGCCAGCACGATCAGTGCGGCCAGGATGTATTTCAGGGAGCGTTGAATCATCAGCGTTTCACCAATCCAGTCAAGCCGCCCGCGATCAGGGCAGCAGTGTCGGCCAGCGCAACCAGCGGATCGAGTCCGGCGGGCACGGCCATATAACGGGGTTCCCAGTCAGGCTGGAACTTGTCTTTGAAGCGGCGCAAGCCTTGGAAGTTGTACAGCTGCTCACCACGGCGGAAAACCATCGAGCCCAGGCGCTGGGTCAGCGGTGCGCCGCGCCGGGGTTGCAACCCCGACAACGGCACCATGCCCAGGCTGAAGCGCGCGTATCCATGATTTTTATAATGTTGAATCAGGCCGACCATCATGAACTCCATGGTCAGCTTGGGAGCGTCCGGGTGCGCGCGCATCAGGTCGAGGCTGGCCAGATCGTGGCTGTAGGTCTCGAGCAGGTTGGCGAATGCCACCGGGCGCCCCTCGAAACGGATCACCGCAATACGGAAATGCTTGAGGTAGTCATCGCTGAACCGCCCCAGGGAGAAGCCTTTCTCACGCACGTTCTTGCCAGTCAGCCAGGCATCGGAAATCACCTTGAGCTCATCCATCGGCGCCTGGCCCGGTTCATGGATTTCCAGCGACAAGCCATCGCGGGTGCCACGGTTCCAGGTGTAGCGCAGATCCTTCATCTCCTTGCCCTTGGCCTCGAGATCAAAACGCTTGAGATCGACCCGGGCTTCTTCACCGAGCTTGATCGCGGTCAGGCCGATGTCCATGTAGTAAGGCAGGTTCTCCGCGCGCACTTGATAGAACACCGGACGGGCGTGGTGGATGTCACACAGGTCACGGAACTGCCAGATCATTTCCGCTCGTTGCTGGGCAGGGCCAATCGGGTCATACAACGCCACAAGGCTGCGGCCACGACGGGCATACATCAGGAACGCCTCGTCGTTGGGGTGGAACAGCAGCGCCTTGTCGCCGGTGAGGGCCAGGCCGCCGTCCGGTTGCGCCGAGGCCATGAGGATCTTGCTTGCGCGCTCCAGTTCATCGGGCGTCGGCAGATGAATCACCGGGCGGGCCGTGCGCAGCAGCCAGGTCAGGGATACCACCACCAGCAGCACCGCGGCGCCGAGCAGCGAGCGCAAGCCACGGGGAGCATCGGCGTCCAGGGTGAACTGCCACCACAGCTGATGGCTGTAGGGAACGTCCTGATAGGCGAACAGCAGCAGCCACATCGAAGCCCCGAGTACGCACAGGCTGGCCACCAGGTACAACGGCGAAAACGGCAGTTCGGTCAGACGGCTCGGACGGTAGAACGAGCGGCGGAAAACCCCGAGCAGGCTCGCGGTCAAGACCATCAGGCTGGCTTCTTCCCAGTCGAAACCCTTGAGTAGAGAGAGCAGGGCGCCGACCAGCAGCAGAATGGTGGTGAGCATCCACGCTGCCGACAGTCGCCGACGCAAACCCTGGGCGAGCAGCAGGCACAACACGCCGATCAGGCTGGCGCCCAAGTGCGAGGCGTCGACCAGTCGATGCGGAATCAGAAAGCCGATGTGTTCCAGGCGGGTGTCGATTTCCGGCGTTGCTCCGGAAAACAACAGCACTACCCCGGAAAGAAACACCAGCACCGCGAGAATCGGCGCTGCCAGGCCAGACGCGGCACGCAACGTCTGACGGGTCTGGAACAGGCGCTGCCCTTCGTTGATCAACAGCAGCAGGCAAGCCACCAGCATCGGCAGCACCACGTAGATCAAGCGATAAAGCAGCAGGGCGGCGGCCAGTGGCGCGGCGCCGAGCTTGTCGGAAAAGGCTGCCAGCAGGATCGCCTCGAACACCCCGACGCCGCCGGGCACATGACTGAGCACGCCCGCCGCCAGCGCCAGGAGGTACACCAGCAGGAATGCGCCGAAGGGCGGAGCTTCGGGCAGCAGGAGATACAGCACGGTCGCGGCGGCGGCCACGTCCAGAGCGGTGATGAGCAGTTGCAGGAACGTCAGGCGGCGCCCGGGCAGGCGCAAGGTGCGACGACCAATCTTGACCAGCAGGTTATCGGCGTAGGGTTGTTCCGGCAGGCGGCGACGGTACAGTCCGACGGCCAGCACGCTGAACAACAGCAGTACGCCGGCAGCGATGGCACCGAGCAAGATCTCTGAGAGCCCCAGGGCCGCAGAGGCCGCGGGCAGATTGCTGAGTGTCGCCAGTGCCGCCAGTGGCGGCAGGGCGCAACCGAGCGACAGGCTGGCAAACAGCGTCATGTGCGCAACCTCAGAAGCCCCCAGGCCATGACGCGCATATAAACGGTAGCGAACCGAGCCACCCGACAGCATCGACAGGCCGATGGCATTGCCAATGGCGAAAGCGCTGAAACCGCCCAGGGCCACGGTGCGCGCGGGCAGGCTCACACCGGCATAGCGACTGGCTGACCATTCATAGCCCAGCAATAGGATGAAGCCTGCCACGGTCGCGCCCAGTGCACCGAGCAATGCCGGTTTTGGAACCTCGAGAATCGAGTCGTGCAGAGCGTCCAGGTCAAGTTCGCTCAGCAGGTGACGACAGGCAATCAGCGCGATCGCGAACAACAGCAGCGTGACCGCAAGACCTATGGGCTGACGGTATTTACTGACGCGATCAAGCAAGCGCAGTCGCTCGGCTTTGATCGGTTGTGTCGCTGTGACGGTGTCTTGTGAATCAGACGAGTTGGCGCGCATCAATCACCTCTTGGATTGTGCGCGACAGGATGGAGGTATCCAGCCAAGTTACCAATCCCTGTAGAAAAAAATAATTACAAATATTAACGCCTCGCACCGGGCGATGGTGCGAGCGCGATTTCACTCGTAGAGGGTTCAGTCTGGGATAGAGCATAGTCCGGACTCGGCGCATGGGTGATCCCCAATGGCTGGCGACACAGTGACAGATCATTGTTGCGAAAGGACTTTTTCAACAGATACAAAAAAGGCCACTCTTTCGAGTAGCCTTTTTTGATGTTTGGTTGCGGGAGCCGGATTTGAACCGACGACCTTCGGGTTATGAGCCCGACGAGCTACCAGACTGCTCCATCCCGCGTCTGTGTGGCGGCATTCTACAGGCGAACG
>NZ_RCOE01000254.1:0-1176 GCF_004321495.1 Pseudomonas sp. Sample_10 | reverse complement strand
AGGTCTCCTGCAACAGGTCTTCGGCGGTGCTGTGATTGTTGACCATTCGCTCCAGCGTGCGCAGCAGGGAGACTCGCTGGGTAATGAAAACGTCGTTGAAGCGCGATTGACTCACGGGAAGACCTGATCCATTTTGAGTTAATGATAATGCTTATCATCCACGCGCATGGTCAAGTCTTGATTTTGTTGATGATTACGCGCGGCCCTGCAAATAGGTCGCGTAATCCGGAATCCGATGCGAGTGTTGTTGATCCATCATCGGGCTGCTGAGCAAATAATCGGCGCTGCATTCATTGCACGCTACCGGAATGTTCCAGACCGCCGCGACCCGCAGCAACGCCTTGATGTCCGGGTCGTGCGGTTGCGGTTCGAATGGGTCCCAGAAGAACACCAGCATGTCGACCCGTTGCTCGGCGATTCGCGCGCCAAGCTGCTGGTCGCCACCCAGTGGGCCGCTGATCATGCTTTCCACTGGCAGATCGAGGCGTTGTTGCAACAACAATCCCGTGGTGCCGGTGGCGACCAGTTCATGCTGGGCGAGACGGTCTTTCTGTCGTGCGGCCCAATCGAGCAGAAATACCTTGCAGTGGTCATGGGCCACCAGGGCGATACGCTTGCGCGCCGCCATGGTTTTTTGCGTGAAGCTGATACCGATCATGGGGTTTTCCACAGGGCGATTTGCGAGGGGGCTGAGGACGCCATCGCCTGCCTGTATGAGCGAGGCTTGCCCGCGACCCCGACACCGCGGTTATTCATTGGTACCGCGTTATCGTTCTTCGCCGGCAAGCCTGGCTCCTGCAGGATCGGATAAGGCGCAACAGGCGAAGGTTATTCGGCGTTGCACAGCGCCAGGCAGTTATCGAGCATGCGGTTGGAGAAGCCCCATTCGTTGTCGTACCAGGCCAGTACCTTGAGCAGCTTGCCGCTGGACTTGGTGTGGTTGGCGTCGAAAATCGATGACAGCGGGTTGTGGTTGAAGTCGCTGGAAACCAGCGGCAAGGTGTTGTAGCCGAGAATCTTCGAATGCTGGCTGGCGTGCTTGAGCAGGGCGTTGACTTCTTCCGCGCTGGCTTCTTTTTTCAGCTGCACGGTCAGGTCCACCAGCGATACGTTGATCACCGGTACACGCACCGCCATGCCGGTCAGTTTGCCCGCCAGTTCCGGCAGCACCAGGCC
>NZ_RCOE01000005.1:0-5401 GCF_004321495.1 Pseudomonas sp. Sample_10 | reverse complement strand
ACAACATCGATTGCCAGTTGCGCCGCGAAGGCACGCTGCACATGGCGCACAACGCCCGCGGCGAAGCCGACTTGCGCAGTCGTGAAGAACAATGGAAACGTCGCGGTGCGCCGGTGGAACTGCTCACCGGTCAAGCGTGTGAACAAGCCACCGGCACCAAAAAAATTGCCGCCGCGCTGCTCGATCGGCGTGCCGGCACGCTTAACCCGATGGCCTATACCACGGGGCTGGCCAAGGCGGCCATCAGTCTGGGCGGTCTGTTGTTCGATCATTCACCCGTCAGCCGACTCGAACGTCAGGGGCAGCGCTGGTCGGTGCAGACTGCACAGGGTTCGGTGCTGGCCGAGCAAGTGGTGATCGCCTCCAATGCCTATACCGAAGGCGACTGGACTGAGTTGCGGCGTAACTTTTTCCCCGGTTACTACTATCAGGTGGCTTCGGTGCCGCTGACCGAAGACGCCGCTCGGCAAATCTTGCCCGGTGGCCAGGGTTCCTGGGACACCCGGCAAGTGCTCAGCAGCATCCGTCGTGACAAGGACGGTCGCCTGCTGCTGGGCAGTCTGGGCAATGGCAATCAGAAGCCGACCTGGTTTCTCAAAGCCTGGGCCGACCGGGTGCAGCAGCATTATTTTCCTTACCTCAAACCGGTCGAATGGGAATGCACCTGGACCGGTTGCATCGCTTTTACTCCCGATCATCTGATGCGCCTGTTCGAACCGGCGCCCGGTTTAGTGGCAGTCACCGGTTACAACGGTCGTGGCGTGACTACCGGAACGGTGGTGGGCAAAGCATTTGCCGATTACCTGTGTAACGGAAATCCTCAAGCGCTGCCGATTCCCTTCGCGCCCATGCAGCCATTGGCCGGGGTGGGGTTGCGCAGTTGCCTGTACGAGGCGGGTTTTTCGCTGTATCACGCGGGCCAGTGCCTGCGGATCGTGATCTGAATGTGGATTTTTACAGGGCAAAGCGGCGCTTTTTCGATCTGCAGCTAGCCTGTAGTGGTGCGGGTTGTAGCAGTCCCGCACCAGCAGTGTGCACTTCGGTGACGCACGTTGTTACAGGCTGGTTGCACGTCGTTTAAAGCCGCGGTTGCAATGATGGCGCAGGCGGGTTGCGCCTCAAATAAAAAATGGTTTTACCTTCCGCGGTTTAGACGGTTGCACGCCCAATGAAAATGGGCTCGAAACAGTCGAAAAAACAATAAGGCAACGACTTTTTTCAGAATAAAAAACCGATGGCACGGCCCTTGCTCTGAGCATTCAGTGAAGTCGCAGTGCCAACTAAAAAAACCTTGGAGCACCACCTCATGTCCCAGACGTTTTACAAGAAAGGCTTTCTGGCCCTCGCAGTGGCAACTGCGCTGGGTGTTTCTGCGTTTGCTCAGGCTGACATCAAGATCGGCGTAGCGGGACCAATGACCGGTGCCAACGCGGCATTTGGCGAACAGTACATGAAGGGTGCACAGGCGGCGGCCGATGCGGTCAACGCGGCGGGCGGGGTTAACGGGGAAAAAATCGTACTGGTCAAGGGCGATGACGCCTGCGAACCGAAACAGGCTGTGACGGTCGCCAAAGACCTGACCAACCAGAAAGTGGCCGGCGTCGTCGGTCACTTCTGCTCCTCGTCGACCATCCCGGCCTCCGAGATCTACGACGAAGCGGGCATCATCGCCATTACTCCAGGCTCCACCAACCCACAGGTTACCGAACGCGGCCTGAGCGCCATGTTCCGTATGTGCGGTCGTGACGACCAGCAGGGCATCGTGGCCGGCGATTACATCGTCGACGTGCTCAAGGGCAAGAAAGTCGTCGTGCTGCACGACAAGGACACCTACGGCCAAGGCCTGGCTGACGCCACCAAGGCTCAACTGGTCAAGCGCGGCGTAACGCCTGTGCTGTACGAAGGCCTGACCCGTGGCGAGAAAGACTTCAGCACCATCGTGACCAAGATCCGTGGCGCTGGCGCTGACGTTGTCTACTTCGGTGGTCTGCACCCGGAAGCCGGCCCTCTGGTTCGTCAACTGCGTGAACAAGGCCTCAAAGACGTCAAGTTCATGTCCGACGACGGCATCGTGACCGACGAACTGGTGACCACCGCTGGCGGTCCGCAATTCGTTGACGGCGTGCTGATGACCTTCGGTGCCGACCCACGCCTGCTGCCAGACAGCAAGACCGTGGTAGACGCCTTCCGCAAGGCCGGTACCGAGCCTGAAGGCTACACCCTGTACGCCTACGCTTCGGTGCAAACCCTGGCTGCAGCCTTCAACGGCGCCAAGTCCAACAGTGGCGAAAAAGCCGCTGAGTGGCTGAAGAAGAACCCGGTCAAGACCGTCATGGGCGAGAAGACCTGGGACAGCAAGGGCGACCTGAAAGTCTCCGACTACGTTGTTTACCAGTGGGACAAGGACGGCAAATATCACCAACTGGAAAAACAGAAGTAAGGGCTGATTCGATCACCTGAACCCCACAGATCCCTTGTGGGAGCGGGCTTGCCCGCGATGGGCGGACTTGCAAGAGACATTTTTGTCGAATGTTCAACCGCCATCGCTGGCAAGCCAGCTCCCACAGGGACCGTGGTGGTCTGCCTGATCGTGAATGACATTGCTCCGACGTATATCTGTATTTTCCTTAGAGGAACCGCACAGCCACATGTGCAGGTTCTCATTGCGTGAGATTGCGTTATGGATGGTATTTTCCTGCAGCAACTGGTCAACGGCCTGACCCTCGGGTCGGTCTATGGCCTGATCGCCATCGGCTACACAATGGTCTATGGCATCATCGGCATGATCAACTTCGCCCACGGCGAGGTTTACATGATTTCCGCTTACCTGGCGGCAATCAGTCTGGCTCTGCTGGCTTACTTCGGTATCGAATCCTTTCCGCTGCTGATGCTTGGCACGTTGATCTTCACCATCGTCGTCACGGCGGTGTATGGCTGGGTCATCGAGCGTGTCGCCTACAAACCCCTGCGTAATTCCACCCGGCTGGCACCACTGATCAGCGCCATCGGTATTTCGCTGATCCTGCAAAACTACGCCCAGATCGCCCAGGGCGCCAAGCAACAAGGCGTTCCCACGTTGCTCACAGGGGCCTGGCGTGTCGAGGTCGGTAGCGGTTTCGTGCAGTTGACCTACACCAAGGTGTTCATTCTGGTTGCCGCGTTTGTCGGCATGGCTGCGCTGACCTACATCATCAAGTACACCAAGCTCGGCCGCATGTGCCGTGCAACCCAGCAAGACCGCAAGATGGCTTCGATCCTCGGGATCAACACCGACCGGGTGATTTCCTACGTATTCATCATCGGTGCAGCGATGGCGGCCCTGGCCGGCGTGCTGATCACCATGAACTACGGCACTTTCGACTTCTATGCCGGCTTCATCATCGGGATCAAGGCGTTCACCGCTGCGGTGCTCGGCGGGATTGGCTCGCTGCCTGGCGCCATGCTCGGCGGGATCATCCTGGGGATTTCCGAGTCGCTGTTTTCCGGCCTGGTGAACTCGGACTACAAAGACGTATTCAGCTTCTCGCTGCTGGTTCTCGTTCTGGTCTTTCGGCCCCAAGGCCTGCTCGGCCGTCCTCTTGTGTCGAAGGTGTAAGCGATGTCTTCAACCACTAAAAAAACCATTGATATCAAAAAAAGTCTGGTTGACGCGATTCTTGCCGGCCTCATTGCCCTGATCGTGTTCGGGCCGATTGTCGGCGTTGTGCTCGATGGCTACGGCTTCAACATGGAAACCACCCGGGTGGCATGGATCGTCGCCATTGTCATGGCCGGTCGTTTCGCCCTGAGCTTGTTCCTGCAAACCCCCAAGGGCTTGAGAATCCTTGAAGGTTTTGAAACAACCGGCTCCGGCGTCCATGTATTGGCGCCTGACTACAAATCGCGGTTGCGCTGGATCATTCCGCTGGTAATCGTCATCGCCGTGGTATTCCCGTTTTTCTCCAACTCCTACCTGCTGGGCGTGGTCATCCTCGGGCTGATCTACGTGCTGCTGGGCCTGGGGCTGAACATCGTGGTCGGCCTGGCCGGCTTGCTCGACCTCGGTTATGTGGCGTTCTACGCCATCGGCGCCTATGGTCTGGCACTCGGTTATCAATACCTCGGGCTGGGCTTCTGGACGGTGCTGCCGCTGGCGGCGATCACGGCGGGGCTGGCCGGTTGCATCCTCGGTTTCCCGGTGCTGCGTCTGCACGGTGACTATCTGGCAATCGTGACCCTGGGCTTCGGTGAAATCATCCGTCTGGTCCTCAATAACTGGCTGTCGCTGACTGGCGGTCCGAACGGCATGCCGGCACCGCTGCCGACTTTCTTCGGCCTGGAATTCGGCAAGCGGGCGAAGGACGGTGGTGTACCGTTCCATGAGTTCTTCGGCATCGCCTATAACCCGGACGTGAAGTACTACTTCATCTACGCAGTGTTGTTCCTGGTGGTACTGGCTGTGCTGTACATCAAGCATCGCCTGGTGAAGATGCCGGTCGGTCGTGCCTGGGAAGCGCTGCGCGAAGACGAGATCGCCTGCCGCTCCATGGGCCTGAACCACGTTCTGGTCAAGCTCTCGGCGTTCACCATCGGTGCATCGACGGCAGGTCTGGCGGGCGTGTTTTTTGCCACTTATCAGGGCTTCGTCAACCCGACCTCGTTCACGTTCTTCGAATCGGCCCTGATCCTCGCCATCGTGGTACTGGGTGGCATGGGCTCGACCATTGGTGTGGTGATTGCTGCCTTCGTGCTGACTGTCGCCCCGGAACTGCTGCGTGGCTTCGCCGAGTACCGCGTGCTGTTGTTCGGCATCCTGATGGTGTTGATGATGATCTGGCGACCGCGTGGCCTGATTCGGATCAGCCGCACCGGTGTGACCCCGCGTAAAGGAGTAGCGCCATGAGCGAAGTCGTACTCAGTGTCGAAAAGCTGATGATGCACTTCGGCGGCATCAAGGCGTTGAACGATGTCAGCCTGCAGGTCAAACGCAACTCGATCTTCGCCCTGATCGGTCCCAATGGCGCCGGCAAGACCACGGTGTTCAACTGCCTGACCGGGTTCTACAAGGCTTCCGGCGGCAAGATCGAACTCAATGTGCGTGGCGAAAGGACCAACGTCATCCAGTTGCTCGGCGAATCGTTCAAACCGACCGATTTCGTCTCGCCTAAAAACTTCATCACCCGGCTGCGCTACAAGATGTTTGGCGGCACCCACCTGGTGAACCGTGCCGGGCTGGCGCGGACTTTCCAGAACATTCGCCTGTTCAAGGAAATGTCGGTGCTGGAAAACCTGCTGGTGGCCCAGCACATGTGGGTCAACCGCAGCATGCTCGCCGGCATTCTCAACACCAAGGGCTATCGCAAGGCTGAAAGCGATGCGCTGGACCACGCGTTCTACTGGCTGGAAGTGGTGGACCTGGTGG
>NZ_RCOE01000194.1:37693-53214 GCF_004321495.1 Pseudomonas sp. Sample_10 | reverse complement strand
ACTCGGTAAATCGCTGCGAGCCCGCCGGGTCGTCGTGACGGATCAGTTGGCCGCACTGGTTGCGCTCAGCAAATTCATCGCCATTGTCGGCGTAGGTCAGGCGCTCGACGGTTCTGCCGACCGCTCCCCGGGCTTGCTCATCAATTGCAGTCGGTCGTTGTTGTTCGTCGAACTTGTGCTGCCAATGGCTGCCGCGCCCGTCCCACCGCTCCAGCACTTGCCCTGCCTCACCCGGTAACCCGAGATGCCACCCGGCATCGACACTGTCCGTCAGCAGCACCGCTCCCGAAAGGCTGTAAACGGTGGTCAGGTTCGGCGTTGCCGTGGGTGCCTGAAAGCGTGGGTCGCGCTGTGCCACCAATCGCCCGGCGACGTCATGTTGCCCAGCGGTTACCCTGGTCTCGGGGACAAGTTCGCTGACGTCCCGCCGACAATACCCGACCTGACGCACCGCCAGGCCACGACCGTCGATGACCGCCAGCTGCGGGGTATGCACATCAACACTTGAACTCATTTACCTGTCCATGGTGATCGCCGTTGTTCGGTTGGAGGTGGATCGAACAGATCGTTCTCATCGAAGGCGATGGTGTACCAGGTACGGTAATGCTGTTGGCGGCGTAACGGCTTTGCCTGCGGCGGATCGCCTTGAAGCATTTTTTTCGCCAGCACGGTTTCGGTCGGTCGGCCTGCCGCGTCGTAGAACTGCCGATCGTGGAAGGCGTGCTGACGCATCGACCGGTCATTGATGTAACGCGGCTGGTCGGCGAAGTACGGCCGATAGCTCCGCACTTTTTCGCCCTTGTTGTTGTACTCGACCGGTTCACTGACCCGCCAGCGGCGCGGTACCTCGGCCTCTTTCGGCTTACCGTCGAGGTTGAGGATCAACTCGCCGTTTTCGTCGACCAGCCACGATTTACCCGGCTCGACCTCCTGTTTGGTTTGCAACGTCCGGCCGAAACCGTCCAGGCAAACGATGCTCACCCGGACTTGCATCTCGGCATCGTCGGGGTAGCGGTCGGCCAACAACCCCACGCTATACACCGGTTCTCGATGGGCGGCGTCGATCTGCGCTTTGAGAATCTGCTCGTTCGCATCAGGGTTTTCCAGACCTTCAAGGTGCTGCCGTGCCCGGTTGCAGAGGTGCCCGCTGGGCAGCACAAAACCTTCAGCCTTGGCCCACGTCATCCAGTCGGAGGATAGCGCTGCAGTCCGGGAGACGCGGCCCATCCAGCTGAAGGTGTCCCAGAAACTGGCGCTGGCAAATCTGCCAATGGCGGTTTTCGGATCGGCGATGGCAATCGCGGGGTCGCGGTCTGGCGGCGCTTCGTAAGTTTTCAAAGAATCGAAGCCCACGGGTTCGCCGAATTCCGTGCCGCGAAAACTGGTCACCAGCGGTTCACCGAATGCGCTGTAACGGGCTTCCTGGATATTGCGATTGGCGTCCTCGATTTCCGCTGGCAGAAATGACCGGTAGTCAAAGTTGTGGGCTAAGGTGGTACAACCATCCGGCAGCGTGACGGATTTGACCAGGCACCAGTAGTCGTCGTAGGCGACTTGGGTAGGGCCGTGGCTTCGGGTTTCCTGATACTTCACGACGTTATAAAAGCCGTCCAGTTCAAGGTAGACCGGGAAGCCTCGGTGTACCGACCACAAGTAGTCTTTCGCGTCGTCCGAATCCAGCTTCCCGCGCGTTTTTTCCTCGGGCAGAAACCGATTCATGATGTGGTAACCGACCTCGGGCGACTCGAGTTTTTGCTTGAGGTTGAAGTCCTCATAACCCGGAAATTCCTTGAGCCTGTCGTAAGCGCTCAGGGCGACCTCGTCCAGTTCCGCTGTTTCCACATAAGCAGGCAAGGCTTCGAAAGTCGCCTTGCCCGGGGCCAGCACCTGATCGCCGTCGGAGTCCATGTAATGCTGCAAGGACAAACCGGTGAGCACTGCTGTTTTCGCCCACTCACCATCGTCCTTGCTCCATTCGAGGACGTTTTCATGGTTGATGGTTGCAGGGCTCAGTGCTGATTTCTCCAGCACCAGCGCATTGCTGCGCTGCTGGTAAGGCAAGCCCAGGCGCCAGGCCTCAGGGTTCGGCCCGACTTCACCCTGATGGTGGATATGTTTTGCCTTGGTCTGCGTCAGGTACCAACATTGTTGGGCCGGGTCATGGGCATCTTTCCACCAGGTGTTCTGATATTCGTCACTGAACGGCGGCGTGTCGTCGACCGTTGTGCGTCGAGCGTAGTTCACAGCAAACGCATGAATGACGAAGCCATACTGATCCCATTCCAGGTTGAGCGTGTGCTGGCACAACGGATCATCCTTGAGCTGCGGCTCATACTGATAACCGATCGATTCCAGATCCAGAGGCTGAAGCACTGCGTAGGGTTGATGTTCACCTTTGGAGCGCAACACCCGCACCAAATGGCGATTTTCCTGTACGACATAGGGCACGGCCGTCAGCGGGTCGTCGTCCGCCGCATAGACTTCCGTACGCAACACTCGGCCACTCAGGCAGCGGGCGATGTCGCGGGCGGTTTCCTCGTCGGGTGCCAGGAGTGGTTGAGCCGCGTGATCGTTGAAGTGGTAGTTCTGCAGCACGGTGGGTTTGAGGGGAATGGCCAACGCATCGAGCGCGTAGTAACCGTCCCGCGGCAAGTCGATGGACTTGCCGGTATGAAACCAGGTCTTGCTCAGGATCGGTGCGGTAAAACCTTCAGTCGCGCGTTCCGCGGCAGTGGCTTCGGTGTCGGTCTGCAGCAGCAAGCGAAAGCCACGGAACTCTCGCTCGAAGCGGTCGTAGTAGCCGCCCCGGTAGGCGAATCCCTGGGTCAGTCGATTGCCGGTGATCTCATCGACTTGGGTTTGCCGGCTCACCAGATGCATCGCGAACGGCAGTTGAGATAAGGGGTTTTCTACCCCGGCGCCGATCTGCTCCTGCTTCTCGTCCAGCCACTCCTGGGCTGAACTGCGGTAGGTCACGCGACTGCTGGCGCCCATGTTGTTGCAGGTGGCGTTGACCAGATAAGGTTTGGCCTTGACGAAGTCGTAGCGCCAATGCCGTGGCTCCATGTACGGCACCGTCAGGATCACACTGGAGCAACCCAGCCCTTGCAGGTCGGCGGTGCTGACCTGGCAGAGCCGGTCGTGGCACACGCCTTCGGGCCAGGGCAGGTCGACGGAGGTCTGCGCAAAACCGTTACCGGCCTGGTTCATGAACACCCGCAGACGATCAGGCTCCAGGTAGATCAGGTCAGCTGCCCCCGAGCCGTCGAGGTCGGCCAGCAGCACCTGCGAGGCATTGAACTGCGCGTAATCGAAGGGCAAGGCACACAACACAAAGCCCTTGCCGAAACGCCCCTGCCCCAGGTTAGCCCAACACTTGACCTCGTTGTGACGGATACGCACCAGATGCGCCTGCCCACTGCCGAGCACATCGGCGAAGGCCACCACCTCGGTCGGCGTATTGCTCAGCAGCGGCAACTCATCGTCGTCCTGCGTTTGCTCGCCCGTTTTATCCGGATGGGGCACATCGATGCCGTCAGCAAACCCCGCCTCGCGACGATTGGCATACAGCCGCACGCTGCGGGTGCCGATCAGTGCGACATCGCTCAGGCCGTTACCGACCAGATCGGCCATTTGCGCCATGGGGTGGAAAAACTCGCTGGGGAAGGCATCGAAGGTGACGAAGTCTGTCCAGTTTCGATCCGGGTCGAGGGTGAAAAATCCGCTCATGCCCGGTTGGGTAATCACCCAGTCCAGCTTGCCATCGCCGGTCAGGTCGGTGAGAGACTGGCGAACCGATTTGCCGCTGTCGGCCACCGGGATGTGCTCCAGCAACTTCCAGTCGCTGTAGCCGACATCGTCACCACCGGTTTCGGCGCGCAACGGTTCACGGTAATACCAGGCCTTGTCAAAACGACACAGCACGCCCGGCATGCCTTCTCCGTACAGGTCCACCAATTGATAGCGCTGACCGTCGTTGAGCCCGGGCATGTCCGGGAACCGGGTCCAGCCTTGAGGCGGCTTATCAAGTTCGCAGGCGTTGTAGCTGAACTCCATCGGCGGCCGGCTTTCGACCTGCCCCAGGCTGTCATAAGCCTGGAGGTGAGCGGCCGTCAGGTGGTTGTAACCCAACGGATTGGGCCGGTGCTCCAGCAGCAGGCGCTGGACCAGCACCGGTGTGTCACCCAGTTCTGCGGGGAACTCATGAAACATCAACACCTGCCGGCACAGACGCCGGGTGCCGAGTTCAAAACCATAGGCGTAGTTCCAGAACGGGTCGCTGCGTTCGGGCCACGTCAAGGGTTCAGCAAAGGTGGGCGCGGCCTCAAGCGTTGTGCTGCGCTCGCCATAATCAAACACCAGGTGAAAGTGCCATTGCTGGTTTTTCCAGCTGTCGGCAACCCAGGCATACAGGTGCGGATGGGCACTTGCATTGCCGTAGCACACGCGCTTGAGGTAGCGCTGCGCACGGTAGTCACGCAGTTGCGGCGGCGCGGGAGCATCCGTTTCGGCCTTGTACTCGTAGACAATGTGTTCGCCTCGAGTGTTGAGGCTTTCGTCGATCATCCAGACGCCGACGTGCGTCCGGTTAACGGGATCAGCCCGGCGTGATTGTTCGGTTTTTCCATACACATGCAGAGTGCCATCCGCACCATGGATCAGCCAGAACCCGGCTGCATCCGCGGTGGTTGACCAGTGCTCAATCAGCGCGAACTCACCCTCGACCCGCGGACAGTGACGCACCACCCGGTGCTCGCCGCCCAGTGACACGCCATTGTAAGTGGTTGCGGTTCTGAAGATCAGCGAGCCATCGGTTTCACTGCGTTCGGGCATCCACACGTCACCGCCCGGCCCCATCACCTGATCGTTGCCATCATAGATCGGCACGCCTTTGGTGGTACGCAAGGTGATGGCATTGACCGTCATCCGCCAGCCAATCCCGAACGGGCTGTTGCCGACATCGCTGCTGTAACCCAGCCCCAGCGCCGGGGCGAAGCCGCGCCCGGGGGAAATCGGCAAAGGTAACTCCAGTGACGCCGCACCGCTGGTACCCACCGCGCCCCAACCCTTGCCGATGCTTTGGATGGCGCCGCCGCCTTTGGGGAGAGAGGGGGGGGTGATTTGAACAGGAGATTGCTGCTGTTCGTTCATAGCAAGCCCCCCTCCCGTCTGGCCGTATAACTCACATGCACGATGATGTCGTTGAGACGGTCGAGCATGGCACTTTGGGCATCATGGTTGGGGAAGGTCAGGGTCCAGCTTGAAATCGCTCCTGTGTATTCGAACGGCAGGTAGCGCTCATCCTGGAAGTTGAGCTGGAACTGGCCGTTGTCATCGACACCATGAGAGAGGGCGATCTGCTGGCTCGCCCTCAGGTTTTCTTTCAGAGTGCCCTTGGTGGCGGCCATTTCAACCTTGCTGCTGTCCTGTTGCAAAACCGCGCAGATATCTTCATAGGGCCCGACCGTGACGGGCAGGGTCACGCTGATGGTCTTGATCCGTCGTAGATAATGATTCTGGCTCTCGTAATCGTCGTCGAACATTTTTTGCGTCAGTTCGAATTTGCAGCTTCCGTTCTTCAGATCGGTCTTGATATCTGCCCAGGTTTTGTTGATTTTGGAAGTTGAATCTTTGTCCCTCAGCCCTTTCAGTGACACGGTTTTCCTGATTTCCAGATCCCGTTTATTGTTCTTCAGGTACTCGGCATACATCTGCTGAAGGCTCATTTTCAGCTCTTCCCCGGCACCCAAACCGCGGTAGGTGGAGTTCCATGCTCCGGGCCGGATAAAGGTCTTGGTGAAATCGCCCATTTCGTATTGCCAGCAGGCCTCAGCCATCTGACACAGCGATTGTGCGGTGTTGTAGGCGGTGTAGTAGAAGCTGGCGAACTTGCTGTTGAGCCAGTCATAGGTCTGGGACTTGCTGAAGCGGTTGCTGCTCAGCAAAAAGTCATGGGTGGCCTTGGCCTGATTCAACGCAGTCTGCGCCTGGCGCAGTTGCAGTTGGGTGGCGATGTGTTGCGCCTCGAAAACCTCGAGTTGTGCCTTGATTTGTTCGGCTTCAAGTTTTGACTGATCGCGGGCCTGGGTCCATTCCTGGTTGCGACGGCGGTATTGTTCAGTACGCTCCAGTCCTTGACTCACAGCGCTTGCCAACGCGCTGCCACCGAAAGCCATAGTTGCGGCGCTGTTACTTGCACCTTCTGCTCGCTGCCCTCCTGCTATGAAACCAGCGGCGCCGCCCATAGCACCCACGACTAAAAAAGCACCAATTATGTTTGGTGCCGTTTTTAGTGTTTCACCAGCAGCCCACTGTGATTGGGCGACGCTGTCTAGGACACGGGATGTAAGAGCCAAGCCTAACGCTGCTACTTCTGTCGGGCTGGTGCCCTCCTTAAGCAATGCCTCGTAATAACTCACTCGTCCCTTCACGATCGCCTGACTAGCCAGCAACGCTTTGCGATTGGCTTCGTCGATCTTCCCCGCCTGGACCTGAATATCCACCGCCACTTTCGCCAGATTCCAGGCCTGCTGCTGTTGCAGTTCCAGGTACTGCGCCTGTTCTTTGCGTTCGATCAATGACAGCAGGGTCGCACCGAACTGGATCACGTTGTCCACCGCATTCTGCGCAAGGGCGAACATGAAGCTGAAGCGGTAATGCGGAATTTGTGGGTTCAACAGGCGGCTGAGGGCCGCACCGGACAAGCCCTGGCCCCACGCAGCGAGCAACGCGCGCGGATCCAGTGGTGCGGCGAACAGCGGCAGGTTCAGGGCATTGCCTGCCATGTCGAGGTTATGCCGCAGGTTGTACAGCCGGCTCTCGGCCCGCTCCCAGCGCTGGATCAGCTCGGGGTTGAAGGGGCGGCGCAAATAGGGATTATCCGTGCTCGACAGGGACGAATCATTGGCGAAAGGCCGCAGGCACAGCAACGGTGCGATCTCCGAGCCCGGAGCTTTACCGATACGCAAGGGTGGATGTTCCTGAAGGTCCCGCTGATGGGCGATCAACTGTTGTTCGAACCCACGCAGCTCCTCATTGCGGGTGTCGCTCAGTGTCTCCAGACTTATCGGCGCCCAGTCATCGACCTGCCGGACGTCCGGGCGTCTGCCCAGTAAATCCAGGATGTGAACATAACGCAGCTTGGCCTCCGCCAGGCCATCGGGTGTCAATTCCCCATAGGCCTGATCGGCCTGGTTGCTCTCGATATCGATGTAGAGCCCATACAACGCCTTGCGAAAGTGCACAGGGAAACTGAGGCCAATCTGGTGCGGGTCGTCCGGGTACAAAATCGCCTGGCTGGGGTCCACCGGGCCGGGCCAAACCGGCTCCATCAACGGCACTGCCTGCCAATAGCCGGGATGCCCCGGGTCAACACTTTGCCGCGCAGGATCGAAGATAAAGGACAGCCAGTGCCGGGCTTGGTCGTATTGCTGTTCTTCGTTCAAGCGGTAAGCCACCAGCCATGGCAGGTACAAGAACAGCTCAAGGAAATACAGGTAATACGCGCCCGAGAAGTCCATCGGCTCCGCGCCAATTCCGTTGGGGATGGGCGGTTCTGTCCGCTGTGTCTGGGTTTCCCAACTGAGCAATGGCTCGATGCCGGACTCGGCGAGTTCGATCAAGTGCCGGGCGAAGGTGGTGTTCATGCGGATGGGAGCCCGAGATGCCGTTATAGGTTTTTGTCCGTCACTGAACTCGATACTTGAACCCATGAAATCGATGAATTGGGCCTTGCCCAGAGACGGGCTGTCGCCCAAGGACGGCTTAACCAGGCTGTTGATGCTCGGTGCTACCTTTGGATCTGTATTGAGCGCCTGACCCCAGCCAATGGTCAGCATCTTGAGAGCTCCGCCAGTAACATTTCTGCGAACTGTTGCAAAGGAGGGCGTAAAACTAGTTTGCTCCTCACGGATCAACACGCCATAAATAAGCGGAATGACTACATCATCGGGCCAAGTTACCTGCCAGCCTTCAGGTCGGTGTGTGGTCTGATCAATCGAGAACTCATAATACGCAGTATCATCCGTAGATAAACTCTTGCTGTTGTAGGCGGGATACAGCGACTGCATCTCCTCGAATTTCAAGGGAGCGGTGAGAGATGCGACATCCGTGGGATGTCCGACGAAAAACTGGTAGCCGACAGGTTTGACCGATGAGAAGAATATAGGTGCAGCAAGGGGTAAATTCGCCGAACGGCTGCACCAGAAGTCTGTAAGAGAGAGGCTTTCTGGGTTCTCCAGTAGCAAACGGAGCATTATCGAGCTGGCGTTTTTTCCTACGAGCGAGGCGGAACCTCCTTTTTTAGTGGCGGGGACCGAGAAATTAGTGGGGTTGTTGCTGCCATAATCAACAACAAGAGATCTTATGAGGTCCGGTTTTCCGTTGAAACAAAACGCAGCATCTTGCTGATCCATAAAGTCAGTATCAATGGGCTCTATGCATGACCCCTCAAGTAGTGGGACCCAACCCCAAGGCCAAGGCCAGGCTGCAGTAAATGATGAGCTGAACACTAACGTTACTTTTATAATTGGCGCGTTTTGCTTATCGGTTACAGTAAACGTAAGGCTAGTGTTGTCCGGAAAGCCTCTATTCAGCTTTACTGTCAGCTGGATCTTGGAGTTGCTTCTGTCATAAACCAGCTCAACATCTTTGCTGCTCGTCTTGATCCAGGACTGACGATCGCCGAAATCCCAAGTGTCTTTTTCGTTGTCAGGTAGAAATGGCGTCATAGCACCGAATACTTTAGTGCCGGTTGGTAGCCAGTATTGAAAACGGCCAGCATTTTTGTTGGCATTGGCGAAGATATAACCGATAAACAAAACATGCGCCTTGCTCGGTTCGTTATCCCTTGGTTCGAGATCCACTGTGGCTGGTTTGACATTGGGAACAACGCCGAGTGATGGGAACAACGACGTCACATGGAAGTTCTTGTCGATTCGCACGGTTCTTAGAAAATCGTACTTGTCATTATCACCTGAAGTATCCGGTTCATCGCTGGAATCGGGCTGGTAGTTTGAATACAACATCAACACCATCGACTCAGGTGAAGTCGAGTGGTCATACACGGCGATGGTCTGGGTTTCGCTTTCGATTTGCTCCCGCGTCTTTGCAACCAGGGCAGGTGTTTGGCAATAGCTTTCGATGTAAACCCGTGGCGTACTCCAGGAGTCATCGTATTTCTTGTAACTGGCGTACAAACGGAACCGCGGATGAACCTTGACGGACAGGTCCGCTTTGTTTTCGGGCGTGGGCGCGATCGCGTCCGAATCCTGATACTCCACCTCGGCCCAGGTCACGAACAGGCGGTTGTTGAACCAGCACGGGCGGATCGTGTGCTCCAGCGCCTTCTCCGAAATCGGCACATTGGCTCGTTTCCAGTCTGACCAGGCATTGGGCAGAGGTTTGTCGAACTTGTCGGGTGTATCGCCGGCCCTTTTTGCAGGCCTTCTCACCGGACGCTGAGACATGTCCAGTGAGCGCCAGTAATAGGCGTTTTCGGCCGGGGATTTGCCAATGAAGTAATACGTGCTGTTGGCGAAATCTTCTCCGTCAATGTAGCCATTGCAAACTTTCAGGTTGGCAATTTCTTCGAAGCGTCCGAGGTAGGCCAGCACCGCTGTCTGCACGGTATCGGGCTGGATTTGCGCCTGATTGATATCGTTTTCCAGTTGCTTGAAACTGTCTGTCTTGGTCAGGCGCAGGGTCGGGTCCAGGTAAATGTCCGGGAAGTGATGCAACTGCTGGATGGCCGCCCAGATCGGGTATCGGTTCAGGCCGTCGCGCCAGGTCTTGGTCTGCTGGGGCGTGAGGCTGTCGTCGCTGTAACCGGGCTCCATGTTCAGCATCATGCTGTTGACCAGTTGCTGCAGGCTGGCAATGGCACAAGCAACCGGGCTGGTGGGCACATTCTGGCTGACCAGTACATCCAGTAACCAGTACTCATAAAGGTCGTCGCCAGTCTTGATCTGGTCGACCAGCTTCTGCTCAATCAGGTACGGATCGCTGGGCACGGCTTCGTGCAAATACAGCGCGAGCATCGCGTCACGCAGGGCTTCATTGAGTGGGGCATCGAAGGCAGTCGTCATGATCGTTCCTTAAACACTCGCAGGTGAGGAGTCGGCGGCAGGGCTGGCGGCCATGACGGCGTCACCCACGGATTTCCAGGCATTCAGATTGCTCTGGTCGTTCAGACTGGTGGCTTGCAGCAGCGCTTTAGCGCTGAGGCCGCTGGCTTGGCAGGTCGCCTGGCAACGACGTACCCAGTCCACCTGCGCCATCGAAACGGCGCGTTTTTCGGAAAGAATGCCGGTCAGGGCCGCGATCTCTGTTTCCGGCCATTCCAGCAGCCGGGCCAACGCGCCGTTGGCGGTTTCGCTGGCGATCTGGCGCAACGCCTTGTTTTTCAGTTTGGACGTGGGCGGGTTGGCGAGGCTGAAGTAGCTCAATACGGCATCTTCCGACTGGCGCTGGCTATGGAACCAATGACTGAAGCGTTCAAACAGATAGAGGTCGCTGAGCGTGGGCTCGCTGTTGGTTAGGGGGAATTGACCTAACCAGCTCGGGTTAACCAGGAACAGGCGTAACGCGCTGTTGCTCAAACGCAGACTCAGGGCGATCTCGGCATGTCGGGATACCAACTGGAAGCGCTCGATCAACGTCGGGCTAACCTCATCCGCCCCTTTATCGAAAGTCGCTGCGAGGATGCTGTAGACCGAGGAATTGGCCCAGTGGATGACCGCAACACAGAGCTCTGGTGGCAGCTTGGCGCGTTCCTGGAACAACCCTTCGAGCAACTGGTTTTGCCGATCATGCGCGCCGAGCAAAAGCTCGATGAGTTTTTCCTTGCAGGTTTGTTTCACCAACTCTGTTAATCCGGCGGTTGCTCTGAGCAACGTGTCGAGTTCAGGCCCCAACCAGGTAAGCGGCTCGTCGAGCAGTGTCAGTTCATTATCGAGCCCAGGTAAAAGTCCGTCGAGATCGAGCAGACCGTTGTTTTCCAGCAATGCATACCACTGAGTTTCAATCCCGGTAGGAGGCAACCCCAGTGCTGCAACCTCGGCTTCGGTCACCACGCTGCGACCCGTATCCTCTTGCAACTTGGCCAGACGCTTGAGCAGGTCATCGGATAAAGGCTCGGGCTCAAGCTCAAGGGGTTGCTGATGGTCGTCAGGTTCATCGGCGGCTGATGAGTGCACTGCTTGTGGCACATTAGGCCCTAACCGTCGTTGCAGATCCGCGACGGTCTGTTGGCTCTCCTTGAGCCACTCGACAGCCCAGTCCAGTTGCATCAGCACATCGAGGATGTCCGGGGTGTGCGGGTTTTGCGGGGTTTCGGGGGGTGTTCGCGGGCTCAGGCGACCGCTGGCCAGTGCTGTTTTGTATTTTTGACCACCCAGCAAACCCGCCAGCATCAGCAACTGCGCAACCGAGTAACCGAAGAGTCTGGCGATCCGGGCCTGGCGATAGAGCGAGGAGACGGTGGGAAGGTCACGCTTGAGAACCTTCACGTGCTTTAGTGTCAGTTCGGCAATCAGCAGCAAGGAGTCGTCGGTGAGATCCAGGTGCAGGCCGAAACACAGTTGCGCCAAGGTTTTCTGGACGGCAGGATCGGTAGAAGCCATGGTGATTGGCTGTTGATCGAGAACCAGCGGCGTATCGAACAACTGCACCCGGTTGAACACCCGATCGAACAACGGCACCTCACTTGTACCACTGGCATAGGGCGTGAGGTCGTGCATCAGCGCGGCGAACTCCTCGGGATCAATGCCATAACGCTGGTTCAGGTACTGATAGACCCCCAGTGCGCGCAGGGTGTTTTCGTTGAGTTCCATGCCCAGGTTGTCTGCGCCCTCGGCCCGGATCGCGCTGATGATCAGGGTGTCCAGTTTCGCAAAGGGAATGTTGCTCCAGCGTTGCAGACGGATCATCCGATGCAGGCGATCAAAACGATCGAGCGAAGTTTTGGTCAGGCGCCAGTATTTTGCGTCCCCCTGCTCGACCTGCTCCAAGCCCATGGCATTATCGAACTGATCGCGGATGATTGACTGGGGAGTGGGTGGCGATACGGCGTCATACAGATCAGCGCCGGTGCCGGTACCATTGACGTAGCAGGCACCGTAGTGATTGGCGTGGGGGAACGGCAGTTCTTTCGGATTGCCCGCAGTGACTGTTACACCATCGCGTTGCAGGTTGGTGCTTGGGCAGTTGGGCGATAACCTTACCGCGTACCGCTGGCGGGACAACAGCATTTCGACCTGTTCGGCGTTCAGTCCTGTGCGATGCATGAATTCGCTCAAGTCAGCCAGGTGCCATATTGTCGAGTCATCGGTCACGACAACACCATACGAACGTTTGAAGAAGTCTTGTTCCACGGTCGTCAGGGTGTATCGCTCGTCCAGTGTGAGGGTGAAGCGTTGCCGAGACAGATTCACCGGTGCTGCGACGGTGCCGGTGGCGGTAATCATGTTGAACGTGGCGGTGTAGCCGGGCTCGGCAGGTGCAGGAGGTGCCGGATTGGCTCTGATGTGAGAGGTGGTAGTCAGCGCTGATGCTGCGTGTAACTTATTAAGCAACCACTTACTGTCGAGGCTAGGCGTCATGGAGTTCAGTTCCAGACTCACTGCCTCCAGACTCACTTCAGCTATTTTTTTCTCCGTCGTACTGAAGGTAACGGGGACAACGTTTTTCCCTGTTGCGGTGGCTGTGGGCGTATGTGCTTCGGGGGCAACAGTACCGATGCCCTCTTGTTCCAATGGCAGCAAAAAACAGTTCCCCATTGGCGTATGAGGGCTGAGATGGGTACTGCCTGCGCTCTTCCAGCCATTCGTCAAATCACTTCTGGTCAAATAAAAATTGCTGAACACCGAGGGTTCAATCAGCAAGGCCTGCTGCTGTGGGCTCAATCCCGACATCAGCCGCTGCGCTTGCAATACCGAATGTTGCACACAGCCATAGTTGTTGGTGGCTTTCTGTTCGATGGGCAGTGACAGGCTGGCGCGGTAATTCAACTCCCCCAGTCTCGGCTTTTTCCCGGATAACCCCAGTTGGCATTGATGGTGATAGAAGTGGTAGGGCAATTCGAAGGGGTAGCGACGCTCGCTCAGTATCTGGTAAGTGGGTTTGTTTTTATCTGCCCCATTGCTATCCAGATAAATTCGCAGATTGCTGCCCAGCACCTCATTGACAATTTCCAGCATGGGCCTTGGGGTAAAGGTGCTTTCCTGGGTAATCAGCAGGTCCTTCAGGTCGGGACGGCGTTGATCCAGCAAAATGCGCTTGGGATCTTCGCTGGTTGCTTCCAGCTGCTGGATAAACACCCGAAGTGCGCTGAGGTAGGCCACCGGTGAATCGATGGCGGCAATGGCGCCGACCTTGCAGAACTCGTCCCAGTTTTCCTTGAACAGATTGGGAAAGGTGGGCCCCAAAGGAACAAGCGAGCGCACCCCGCTGCGCTGGGCCAGTTGCTGGAAGGTGCCGGATGACGTCTTGTACTCCCGGTACAAGCGCGCAATCAGGGCTGCGTAACCCATGGCATTGTCATACGCCAGATCGGCATCGGCATCGCTGTGCCTGGAAAGCTGCCGGGCGAACGCCGACTTGGGCAGACGAACAATATCGAACACTGAGGTGAAGCCCATTTTCTGCATGGCCGTTTCGAAATCGACCCGCCCTTTTTTCGGCAAATCGCCGGTCACAGCGAGCGCATTCATCAGTGAGTTATTGTCGACGGCCATATCCGTATTTCTCCTGCCAAAAGGAATGGGCATTGATGAGCTGCCCGGCAGGAACAAGCTAGCGATAAACAGGTGAGGTGTAACCTGTCATACCTGACAGGTTGGTTGATTTTCTTTAGAATTAATAATTTAACTTTCCGATGTTGTTATTGCGATTTCAAATCGAATCAATTCTATAAAGTTATGTGAAATCGGCTGAAATCAGGCTACGACGTAAAGCAATAATTCAAAGCTGGTCGGGACATTCTGGGTCAACCACTGGTCAGAACTGTCATTTATGACAGCTGCACCGGTGCCGATAAAAGTCTACAAGGCGCTCTATGAATATCCAGTGTTACGTCATCGAACATCTTATGGAGCGCAAACAGCATGATTGACGACAACGACGACGAATCTGCAAAGTCCCTTTGGCCAGGCCCAATTCTCTCTTTTCCAGACCCGGATCCCATTCCCGGTTTTTATGTTCATGCGCGTGTACCAAATGGATACGAAGGTGCTAGCGAATGGCGGCTCCAATTCTGGGGTAGTGCGGAACCTCACTACTGGCATGGTCGTGGCGATCGCGTTTTATGGCTAATTCCTACATCAGCTATTCCCCCCGGGCAATTTCGATACAAATGTGACTATAAAAATTCCGGCATTTGGAGCAATTGGACGGAAGCGCCATGGTTCAATATGCCTACAAATAAGCCTGAAATCTCCCGCGTAACTATTTCTACCGATAGGAAACCCACCGTTAGCGGAACCTATGGGCATAGTTCCGCTTATCTTGAAATCTTCTTTTCCGGGGGCATCGGTGGAGCCCAATTAACCAAGACTCTTACATCAGATGGCAGTTGGTCAGTTTCCGCCACCACGGCGTGGCCCATCGACAGACACATCATAACGGCGAAACAAACCTTTAAGGGGCAGCCCTCAGGCTGGGCAGTTGACTACCCCTTTGAAATCAAACCACCTCAACTGGGTATCAACCAGCCCGCCTCACCAGCGGAGCAAAACCTGGCCATCGGCGGCAACGGCCTTTATGCGGGTGCTACCGCGACAATGCTGGATTCCAGCAATAATCGAGTGCCGGGGACGTTTACGCCGAATGGGGAGAGATGGACCTTCACCCCCAACCCGCTCTGGGCGCCGGGAGAAAGAACGATAAAAGCCGTGCAGACCTTTAATGGCGTGGAGTCCACACCAAGCGTTGCGCGCACATTCAAAATTCGCCCCCCCCAGTTGCCTGCGATCAGAGTCTCTCATCTCGACGGGGGTATCGTACGCTTGTCGGGTACAGCCTTTAACGCTCAGGGAACGCTGGTTCACATTCACTACCAGGGAAATAATCCGGGCCCCTTTCCAGATGTACCGGTTTCAAACGGCAACTGGTCAAAGGACATCAGTGGCCTTGCGCCTGACAGATACTCCTTTGATGTTCAGCAGAGTGTGCCCGACGCCAGTGGTGGCCGAATCAAATGCACGGCCTGGACCAACGTATCGGTGATAGTGAAACCACCCAAACCCTCCATCACTCCACCACGTATCCCGGCCGCGGCGAAACAAGTGCTGACCGTTACCAATGTGTATTCCGGCACTGTAGCGCTGGCGATGTTCACTGAGGCGGGCACCACGGTAGCCGGCGACTTTATCGGCAGCGGGACTACCCGCACCTTCACCCCGACGACAGACTGGCCGCTGGGCACAAAGGTCACGGTCGTGCAGACAGTGGCCGGCGTGTCATCCGACCCCAGCGAGTTGTGTACGATTGCAGTGAAGCCACCCCAGCCGGCGATCAAGCCCCCC
>NZ_RCOE01000194.1:0-37593 GCF_004321495.1 Pseudomonas sp. Sample_10 | reverse complement strand
CAGCGAGTTGTGTACGATTGCAGTGAAGCCACCCCAGCCGGCGATCAAGCCCCCCCCCATCCCGGCCGAAGTGAAACAAGTTTTGACTATCACCAATGTATCTTCCGGCACTGAAGCGCTGGAGATGTTCAATGAGAGAGGCTTTTCCGTAATCGGTACCTTTAGCCAAACAGGGACGATCCGCACCTTCACACCAGGCTATAACTGGGCGTCGGGCACCAGGGTCAAAGTCGTGCAGACCTTCGCCGGTGCGGCGTCCGACCCTAGCGAGCTGTGTACGATTGCAGTGAAGCCAAACCCACCAGTGATTATCTCCCCCTCAATCCCGGCCGCAGCGAGACAAGTGCTGACCATTTCCAGGGTGTCTTCCGGCGACCTCGAGCTAGCGATGCTTACTGAGGCGGGCGACCCGGTAGCCGGCAACTTTATCGGCGAAGCGACTACCTACTCCTTCACACCGACGGAGGACTGGGCATTGGGCACCAGAGTAAAGGCCGTGCAGACCGTGGCCGGTGTGTCGTCCGACCCCAGCGATGTTCGCTCGATTGCAGTGAAGCCACCCAAGCCAGCGATTAGCCCCCCCACCATCCCGGCCGCAGCGAAACAAGTGCTGACCATTACCAATGTATTTTCCGGCGCCGTCACGCTGGCGATGTTCAATGAGGTGGGCGACACGGTAGTCGGCAACTTTGTCCGAGTGGGGACTGCCTACACCTTCACACCGACGGATGACTGGGCACTGGGCACCAGGGTAAAAGTCGTGCAGACCGTGGCCGGTGCATCGTCCGACCCCAGCGAGCTGTGTGCAATTCCAATAAAGCCACCCAAGCCGGTGATCATTCCACCCCCCATCCCAGCCTCATCGAGGCAAGTGCTGACCATTACCAATGTGTTTTCCGGCGATGTCGAGCTGGCGATGTTTACAGAGGATGGCCCCTTCGTAGGGGGCAAATTCTCCCGCCGCGGGGATGACTACATCTTCGAAAAACTCTATTGGAGCTGGGAGGTGGGTAACAAGGTCAGAGTCGTGCAGACCGTGGCCGGTGCAGCGTCCGATCCCAGCGAGTGGTGTACCGTTGCGGTCAAGCCACCCCAGCCGAAGATCCAACAACCATACCCCCCAGTCGCAGCGCAAAAAGAGTTGGTCATTCACGCTAACTTGAAAATCCCAACCACGCTGGCGATGTACACTGAGACAGGTGTCCCGGTAGTCGGTATCTTCAGGTTCCAGGAGTATCTCTACATCTTCACACCGACGATTGACTGGTCGCCGGGCACCAACAGCGTCTATGTCGTGCAGACCGTGGCCACTGTGGAGTCCGACCCCAGCGAGATATGCACCTTCACCGTCGCGGACGATAAGCCTCGAGCCCCGCAATTCGAACTGCCGCCTGCTGGGTTGCAAACCCCGACGCGTCCAATCATCAAAGTGACCGGCAGCTTGCCGCGTGCACTGATCACCGTGCGGCTTGAGGATTCAGAGACGCTGCACTCGGACACTGCGGATGCCGAGGGCATATTGGAGTTCAAGCTCGAGACCCCCCTGGTTCCTGGCTCGAACGCCCTTCAGGTAAAACAGAAGGGAGACGGCCCGGAGTCCGACTGGAGTGAGCCTCACCGGTTCACGGTAAAACAACCGCCTGGAACACCCGTGATTGATAGGCCGACGTGTGATAGTCAAACCTTACGCAAGCCGAAGATCAGCGGCACAGGTGTAACCGGAGGAAAGATACACCTGCGTCATCTGGATAACCCCGATGTTCCGTTTGCCACTGTCAATGGTGTGAGGAACTGGAGCTGGAATGCCAACGAGGAATGGGACATTGGTACCTATACCATTCAAGCGCAGCAAACCGCCGACGATGACGGTTCTGAATGGACGCAACCGCGTACGTTTTCGGTGGTGGAGTCCCTGTATGGGTTCGGCGACGTCGGCCCGGTGCTCGCCCAGCCGGTGGTGAGCAACCGTGAGAGCGTGCTGTTACGGGTTCAGGTAGTGTCTGGCGAAACCGGTGAAAGCGTTGAGGGAGTGAAGGTCGAATGGCGCGTCGCGGACACACAAGCCGTCAGGGCCACCACCGTGACCGACCCGGATGGCTGGGCGCGCTACCTCTATACACCAGACACTGCGGGTGAACATATAGTCGTAGCAGATTTATCCAACGAGAATCAGGGCGTCGAGATGACGGAACGATTCGAGGTCACGGCACTGCCCGACAATGTCTGGGCGCCAGCCTTCGAGCTTTATCTGGAGGGAGAGAAGGTCGACCTGGCCAAGGGGGATCTGGCCCTGCTACAGGGTAAAACCCATGAGCTGGCGCTGAAGGTCACAAACGGCAGTCCGTTGATCGGTTCCAGCGTCACGCTCGAAGACCTGTGGGAATCCGAGGCGCTTGCCCTGAAGTTTGAGCCGCCGTTAGGCACACCGCAGCCGCTGGAGGAAGGACAGACCATACATTGGTCTATCATCTGCGACCCAGGCAAAAGCGGTTATTTCGGCCTGATATTGACCAGCCCGAAACTGCCGGACTGGCAGTTGCCAGGACGAGTGATTGCCCGGGATTTCAATGAAGAGGTGGATCTCAACTTCGATACCTTTGTCAAAATATTTGGTGGCACCCCGGCGTACCCCTGCATCGGTGCAACGCATACAGTGACGATACAGCCAAAAGCTCGCAGCCTGTTGCTTGGCAAGGACGTGATTCTGGAAGTGACGGAAGAAGCCACAGGTCTTGGGGTGGTTGTGAGCCCTGAACCGAATATCCCTCAAAGGCTGGGGATCGACGGCGTGAGCTGGACGTTCAATTGCGTCGCCAGCACGCAAAGCGGGAGCTTTTCAGTGCGGCTGAGGGTGCCGGAATGGGATCTCAGTTCTTCGGAATTGGAGATGTCTCTGGGGCATAACAAGGTGAAAATCATTGAGCGTGATGGCCCGCGTGAAATTGGTGGGGCTGGTGGGCGTTGGAGGACTGGAGTTTGTGCCGCCTCTGAATTCACGGCGAAGGTGGTTGCGGTGCCGGTGACGGTGCACATTACCGGCAAGGAACCAGGGGTAGGAACTACCGATATTAGAGGTTGGATTTATGTCTATCACGGGGCTGATGAGTCAGTCAGCTTCACGTTCCACAACCGATATGACGGAAGCATTGCCTCATAGCCGGTGCTGTTCTTGACGCAAATAATGCCCTTTCTCGTCTGAGAAAGGGCGTTATTGCTAACCCTCCGGGATGCTTTCATTGCAGATAGCGTGTCACAAACCGCCCATCGCCAACCCCATCTACCCTCAGGTAGGATGCCTCTCTCCCCCGCTCGAGCTTTCGCGTCATGTTCATCGGCATCCTGCTGGTCATTACCTGGCTGATCCTGTTGCTGCGCTATCCGGCCAAAGCCTTGCCGGTGTCCATGGCCGCCGCCGCAGGGCTGGGCATCGTTGCCACTTGGGTCATCTGGATGGACCACCGTGAACTCAAGCAATTGCAACGCCTGGAGCTGCGCATCAGCTATGCGCCGCAGCACTGCCCCGCTGACCGGCCGTTGCAATTGACCCTGAACAACGGCAATGACGTACCGCTGACCGAGCTGCGTTGGCGGGTGGCGGCTTATGCGCCGGGGGACACGGTCAACCTGGCTGACAATCAATACAGCGCCCCGCGTTATCGTGGCCCCGGCGAATTGCAGGCCGGCGGCAACTGGGAAGACTGCTTGCCACTGCCGCCGCTGCGCCCCGGCTACCGTCCGGAAACCCTGGAGTTTCGCGCCGAGCGATTGCAGGGTAGTTTCTCCGATTGATCTCTTTTCCATTCTGCACAAGGACCGCGCCATGCCCGTTGCGTTGATTACCGGTTGTTCCAGCGGCATCGGCCGCGCCCTCGCCGATGCCTTCAAGGCGGCCGGCTATGAAGTCTGGGCCAGTGCGCGCAAGGTTGAAGATGTCGCCCTGCTCAGCGCTGCCGGATTTGTCGCCGTGCAACTGGACGTCAACGACGGTGCGGCGCTTGAGCAGTTGAGCGAGCGCATCAACCAGCAATGCGGTGGCCTAGACGTGCTGATCAACAACGCCGGTTATGGCGCCATGGGGCCGTTGCTCGACGGCGGCGTACCGGCCATGCAACGCCAGTTCGAGACCAATGTGTTCGCCATCGTCGGTGTCACTCGGGCGATGTTTCCCGTGCTGCGCCGGACCCAAGGCATTGTGGTGAATATCGGCAGTGTGTCCGGTGTTCTGGTCACGCCGTTCGCCGGTGCCTACTGCGCGTCCAAAGCCGCCGTGCATGCCTTGAGCGATGCCCTGCGCATGGAGCTGGCACCGTTCGGTGTGCGGGTCATGGAGGTTCAGCCTGGTGCCATCGCCTCCAGTTTCGCCAAAAATGCCGGCCACGAAGCCGAGCAACTGATCAGCGAACAATCGCCATGGTTCCCGCTGCGCGAAGGCATTCGCGCACGGGCCAGGGCATCCCAGGACAAACCGACACCGGCCAGTGAATTTGCCGCCGGGCTGCTCAAGGCTGTGCAGCAGGACAAGCCGCCACGATTGATTCGCCTGGGCAATGGCAGCCGGGCGTTGCCAATGCTGGCAGCCTTGTTGCCCAAGGGCTTGCTGGAATCGGGATTGATGAAGCGGTTCGGGTTGCGGGGGCAGCTCTAGTTCCGCGAGATCGCTCTTCGCGGGCAAGCCTCGCTCCTACAGGATATTGAATTGGCATTAATCCTGTAGGAGCGAGGCTTGCCCGCGATGGCGTCAGCACCGTCACCACCGACTTCAGGAATCCATCATGAGCGACTACACCGAATACTTCGACGAAGTGATCCAGGCCCACGTAGCCATCGAACAATGGCTGGCCGAAGAGCGCGACGCTGCCGAACTGGAACAACTGCTGGCGCGTTTCTCACCGCAATTTTCCATGGTCTCGCCGCTGGGGCGGGTGCTGGATTTCGACGCGCTCAATGAGCTGTTCATGCTGGCGGGCGGCAAGAAGCTCGGGTTCCGCATCGAGCTTAGCGAACTGTCTGGCGTGGCGCTGCACGACGGCGGCGCAACGGTCAGCTACCGCGAACGACAGACCGATGCCACCGGTCTGCATTCCGATCGCCGCTCCACCGTGGTGTTCGAGAAGGTGAAAGGCAAGATCTTCTGGCGGCATTTGCAGGAGACTTTTTGCCAAGGCTGACGCAATCGCTTTTTTTGTGGCGAGGGAGCTTGCTCCCGTTGGACTGCTCGGCAGTGCCATCCTGGGGCCGCTACGCAGCCCAGCGGGAGCAAGCTCCCTCGCCACAAGAGCGTTTCTGTCTTGGTTTTATCCGCCTGCCGCAGGATTCACCACCACGGTGCAGGTAATCCCCGCCGCCAACAGCACACCCTCCGGCACTTCATCGATGTGTATCCGCACCGGCACCCGTTGCGCCAGACGCACCCAGTTGAACGTCGGGTTCACGTCCGCGATCAGTTCGCGGCTCTCTGGATTATCGCGATCGTAGATACCGCGCGAGATGCTTTCCACGTGGCCCTTGAGCACTTCGCCGCTCATCAGCTGCATGTCGGCCTGGTCGCCCACGCGCACATGGGGCAATTTGGTTTCTTCGAAAAAGCCATAGACCCAGAACGAGTTCATGTCGACTACCGCCATCTTCGCTTCACCGATGCGTGCGTAGTCGCCGCGATGCACATTGAGGTTGGTCACGTAACCGTCCACTGCTGCGCGGACCTCGGTGCGTTTGAGATTGAGTTCAGCCGCTTCCAGTTGCGCTTGTGCATGCTGATAATCGGCCAGCGCCGAGTCGGCGAGGTTGCTGGCGTCGTCGCGGTTTTCCCGGGAGATCACCAGGTTGTCCATATCCGCGCGACGATGGGCGTTGACCTTGCGCATTTCCCAGGTGGCCTTGCGCGAAGCCACCAGCGACTGCGCCTGTTTGACCGCAAGCCGATAATGTTCGGGATCGATTTGCATCAGCAGGTCGCCCTTTTTCACCAACTGATTGTCGCGGACCGGCACGTTCACCACTTCGCCGGTGACATCGGCGGCGACATTGATGATATCGGCGCGCACCCGGCCATCGCGAGTCCATGGGGTTTGCATGTAATGCACCCACAGGGTCCGGCCGATCCATATCGCAAGGGCCAGCACCAGCAAGGTTGCGAGCAGGCTGAAAAGCTTTTTCATCAGGGCCTTCTTCAGAGATAGAGAGTCAGTGGTAGACCGTCAGCGCCAGCGCGCCGAACAGACAGGTAAACAGGCTCAGGCGCAGCAGCGCCGGGTGCCAGAAAAAGCGGTACAGGTCGAACCCGGAGAGAAACCGGTCCAGCGCCCAGGCCACCACTGCGGCAATCAGGAACATCAGGGTCATGGTCGGCATGTACACGCCGTGGAAGGCGATTTCACGAGGCATGTTCAAGTCCTTCAGGCTTGGCATTGGCGTGGGCGGCAAGGGGCGATTGCGGGTCGAGCAGCGATGTGCGGATGAAGTGCAGGTAGCTCTTCACCCGACGCAACGCCGAGGTGTCGAAGTGCGGAGCAAAAGGTTCGTCAGTGGACTGCACTCGGCTGATCGCGTGGTCGACAGCGATCAGAGCACGTTCGAGGTTGCTGCTGCCCGGTTGCAAAAACAACCGCACCAACGCGCGCCCCATCACGCGGATCGCCTGGCGCCAGGGCTGGGATTCGGCATACGCCGGGTGCACCGGCAGGATCGCCTGTTCCTTGCGCAATTCGATGATCGCGTGACCGACTTCCAGTACCACAAACATCCAGCGCAGCAGGTTGCGCTGCACCTGTGGCTGGCCCGCCGCGAAGCCGTAGGCCTGGTGCACCAGGTCGCGGGTGCGACTTTCGAAACTCGACGCCAGCCCCTTGAGCTTGCCGCTGATGGCGTACACCACCTGGCCACGCAGATCCTGCTCCAGTCGGCGCCACAGCCAGCGACTGTTGGGCGGCAGAATGATCGCCCCCGCCGCCGCGCACACCAGCATGCCGAGCACCATGGCGATGTAGTCGTTGATGAAGGTGTAGGGGTTGTAGACGGTGAGGTTGTCCGGCACCGAACCGGTACTGAAAAAGATCAACAAGCCCAGGCCGACGCCGGCATATTGCGGTCGCGACGCCAGGAATGATCCGAGCACGATGACCGGGGCGAGCATCACGCACAGCAAGGCAAAACCATCGATCCACGGGAAGATGAAAAACATCTCGACGAAGCCGATCAACGCGCCGAGCAGCGTGCCGCACGCCATCTGAAACGCCATGCGCTTGGGGTTCGGCGTGGCGGCGGACAGGCCCACAGTGGCGGCGGCGATCAGGGTCATGGTCGCCCCGCTCGGCCACGCCGTTGCCACCCAATAGCTGCCCAACACCACCAGGATAAACGCCGCGCGAATGCCCGAGGCCGCCGACACCAGCCAATTGGTCTGCGGGGTGAACGGCTCGTCCCAGCGCTCCCGTTCATGACTGTGATCGGCCAGGGATGCGTGAGTCTGTGCATAACTGTGCAGGTCGTCGACGAAGCGATACAGCAGTTCATACGCGGTGTGGAAGTCCAGCAGTTCGTCGTCGCTCGGCCCGCTCTCCTGAAAAATCGCCCGCAGGCTGCGCACCCGCGCCGGCAACCCTGCCTGATAAACGTTCAGCGCCGTGACCAGGCGTGCCGCGTCGGCGCTGGTCAGCGCTCGGCCACTGAAGCCGTCGAGTAATTCGGCAAGGTCTTGCAAGCCCGGTTTGATCGCCGCCACCGCGTGGTCCGTGTCGTGGCTGCGCAGGCGTTCGAGCAACTGGTGCAAGGCATTGAAACGCGTAGTGATGCCCATGAACTCACTGTTCAGGCGGCTGAGTCGGCCATTGCGTCGACGCATGTGCGGGTCTTCGAATACCGTGACGCTGCGCAGCCCTTCCAGGCCGACAGCCTCGGCAATGAAGCGCACATTGCCGGCTTCGAACGCCTCGCGTTGACTGCGACCACGCAAGCCATCGGTGACGAACAGGGCAAACACGCCGAAGCGCTGATACAAGGCGTTGCGCATGGCGGCGCTGGCGGTTTGCGGGAGGATCGCGGCACTGATCAGGGTCGAGCAGAGAATCCCCAGGGAAATTTCCAGCACCCGCCACACCGCCGCCATGAATGCACCTTCCGGGTGAGCCAATGCAGGCAGCCCGACCATCGCCGCGGTGTAGCCGGCCAGCACAAAACCATAGGCGCGAAAGTTGCGGCAGCGCGCCGCACCGGCGGTGCAGATGCCAACCCAGATCGCCAGTGCGCCGAGAAACAGTTCGGTGTTTTGCGCAAATAACGCAATCAGCGCCACCATCACCGCCGACCCCGTCAGGGTGCCGAGGAAGCGGTAGAAACTCTTGGCGAACACCTGGCCGCTCTGCGGCTGCATGACGATGAACACGGTGATCATCGCCGTGCGCGGTTGTGGCAATTCCAGGCGCATGGCCAGCCACAGCGTGAGGAACGCCGCGATCAGCACCTTGAAAATGTAGACCCAGGTCACGCCGTCGCTGCGTGCCCAATCAAAGAAACCCCGGCGCCATTCCAGGGAGTACAGCCAGCGCAGAGGGGCGGGCAAGGGAGTCATGGAGTCTTGTTCACTCAGGAAAGTCTGGAAACGATTGAAACCCTGTGGCGAGCGAGCTTGCTCGCGCCGGGCAGCGAAGCGGCCCCAGAACTCTGGTAGCCCAAAGTTCTTGTGAGTGCTTCGCACTCAAGCGCGAGCAAGCTCCCTCGCCACAACAGTGGCCTTGCCTGACGAGTCACTTCAGAAGGCTCGGGGTTTTCGGTGGCTGGGTCTGCTGGGCATTCGGCACATCGTCGCCCGCACCAAGCCCACCACCCAATGCCGTCACCAGCTCGGCATGGGCGCTCAAACGCGCCGCCTGAACCTGCTGCTGCACCTGTTGCTGCTTAAACAACAAGGTCTGTGCGTTGAGCACATTGAGGTAATCGGTAAGCCCGCGCTGATAGGCAATCATCGCGATGTCGTAGGTCTTCTGCGCAGTGGCTACCGACTCGGCAGCGAAAGTTTGCTGCTTGTCCATCGACTCGCGGCGTATCAACTGATCAGAGATGTTTTTCAGCGCGTTGACCAGGGTTTGGTTGTAATGCGCCGCCGCGATGTCGTACCCGGCCGAGGCTTCACCCAACTGCGCGCGCAAACGCCCGCCATCGAAGATCGGCAAGGAGATCGCCGGGCCAACGCTGTAGTTGAGCTTCTTGCCGGTCAAAAACTCCAGCGCCCCGCCGCCGGTGGCCATGTAGCCGAGGCTGCCGACCAGATCGACGTTCGGATAAAAACCGGCATGAGCGACATCGATGCCGCGGGCTTGCGCCGCCACCTGCCAACGACTGGCGACCACGTCCGGCCGTTGACCGAGCAACTGCGCCGGCAGCGCCGACGGCAGCTTCAGCGCCGCGCCCAACGACAGCGTTGGCCGCTGAAGCTGCGCGCCCTCCCCCGGACCTTTACCGGCGAGCGCGGCCAATTGATTGCGACTCAGGGCGATTTCTTCGTCCAGCGCATCGATCTGCCGATGGGTTTCCGGCAACGGCGTCTCGGCCTGGCTCACTTCGAAATGGGTGCCGATGCCGCCGCTCAAACGCTTCTGCGCCAGCTCGAGAATTTGCTGTTGCTGCTTCAAAGTCGCTTCGACGATGTCCCGTTGCGCGTAGTGCAACGACAGCTCGATGTAGACGCGCACGATATTGTTCTGCAATTCGAGTTGGGCCTGGCGCGCTTCGGCGACCGTCATATGGGCCATGTCCACGGCGCGCTCGGTGGCATTGCTTTCACGGCCCCAGAGGTCGAGGGCATAGCTGAAACCCAGCGCGGCGTTGTTGTCCCAAGTGGTGCTGTTGGCCAGGTCACCGGGACCGTAGAACGGATCGGTGGGCCAGTTGTGGCGTTTGAGCGTGGACTCGCCGTTGATCTGCAACGACTCTGCTGCTTCGGCGATGCCGGCCATCGATTTGGCTTGACGCACCCGTGCGGCGGCCATGGCCAGGGTCGGACTGCCTTGCATGGCGGTTTCGATCCAGCGGTTCAGTTGCGGATCGCCATACGCCTGCCACCATTGTGCGGTGGGCCAATGCGCATCCTGTGCGGCGCTCTGGATGGCTTCGTCGGTGACCAGTGAATCGGCCTCCAGCGCCTTGCCCTGCGGGCCAATACCTCCGGTTCCGATGCAGCCGCTGATTGCCAGGGTTAAAGCGAAAACACTGAGCGGCTGAAGCGCTCTGCTGATGCGACGCGGCACTGCTGCGATTTCCTGAGGTGGGGAGTTTTGCGGGATGCGCAATTCTATGGGGCCACCGGAAGGGCGATAAGCTGGGAATCCTGTGAATCTTTGTTACCGTTAACGAGATAATCCGGAAGTCATCTTTAGTCGCCTGTAAAAAAACAGAAACTTCGTGTCACAATTTGCTATTCGCCAAGAGAGCACCCCATGGACACATTGCAAAACATGCGCGCCTTCAGTTACGTGGCCGAGGCCGGCAGTTTCACCGCCGCCGCGGTGCAACTGGACACCACCACGGCCAACGTCTCGCGCGCGGTCTCCAACCTGGAAGCCCACCTGCAAACCCGTCTGCTCAACCGAACGACCCGTCGCATCGCCCTGACCGAAGCCGGCAAGCGTTATTTGCTGCGCTGCGAGCAGATCCTGGCCTACGTCGAAGAAGCCGAAGCCGAAGCGAGCGACGCCCACGCACGCCCGGCCGGGCAGCTGAAAGTGCACACCATGACCGGCATCGGCCAGCACTTCGTGATCGACGCCATCGCCCGCTATCGCAAGACCCATCCGGACGTCACCTTCGACCTGACCATGGCCAACCGCGTACCGGACCTGCTCGACGAGGGCTACGACGTCTCCATCGTGCTCGCCAGCGAACTGCCGGACTCGGGCTTCGTCTCCCAGCGCCTGGGCATCACCTACAGCATCGTTTGCGCCTCGCCGGCCTACGTCAAAGCCAACGGCTGCGCACAAAAACCCAGCGACCTGCTCAACCATGCCTGCCTGCGCCTGGTGAGCCCGGTCATCCCCCTCGAGAAATGGGCCTTCGACGGCCCGGATGGCCAGGAAATGGTCACCATCAACAGCTCACCGTTCCTGGTCAACTCCGCCGACGCCATGAAAACCGCGATCACCAGCGGCATGGGCGTCGGCGTCTTGCCGCTGTACGCGGCCATCGACGGCTTGCGCGACGGCACGCTGGTGCGTGTGATGCCCAAATACCGATCCCAGGAACTGAACCTGTACGCCATCTACCCTTCGCGGCAATACCTGGATGCGAAGATCAAGACGTGGGTGGAGTACCTGCGTGGGTCGCTGCCGGAGTTGTTGGCGGCGCATCAGGCGGAGTTGGCGGCGTATGAACTGAGCGGGAGCCTGGGTGGGGTTCGGGTAGCGAATTGAGGTTGGCGGGTGCCGAGTGGAACTTGATTGAGTGCATATCCATGCTCCGGGGGGCGGGCTACCGGCCGGCCTATTTGCTTGGGCATATGATGATCCCCTGTAGGAGCCAGCCTGCTGGCGATGGTCGTCAACGATAATGTGTCCTGTCTGAATGAACGCAGTGTCTGGGCGTTTTTCGCGAGCAGGCTCGCTCCTACAATGGGATTGGGGGCATATGGTAGAGATTGGTCGACTGCCAGGCCGTCATCGCTGACAAGCCAGCTCCCACAGGGGGTGGAGTACATCTGGCAGGGATTGGTTGGCTGTGAGACCGTCATCGCGAGCAGGTTGGCTCCTACAATTGGATTGAGGTACATCTGGCAGAGGTTGGTCGGCTGGCAGACCGTTATCGCCAGCAGGGCTAGCTCCTACAATCGGATTGGGGAGCATTAGGAATGGTCGGCTGTCAGGCCGCCATCGCTGGCAAGCCAGCTCTCACAAAGAACAAGAGCAGAACACCATACAACCGCCGTTGCTTCTCACCACTCAACAGGCCGAGCGTTAGCTCGCCTGCAGCTTTTGATCTTGATCCACCCGCCCCATCGGCAGGCTGAGTGGAGGCGTTTATCCGGGGGCGGGCGCGTAGCGCCGTGCGGCGTAGCCGCACACATCGAGAGGAGGTCGTCGCGAAGCAGACCGGAGGCGATGCCCCCGGATGAATGCCGGAGCGAAGGAACCCCGAGCCTTAGCGAGGGGCCGTACGTCAGGGGCAAGCGTTTTTTTGGTTACTTTTTTTTGGCGCTTGTAAAAAAAGTCACTCGCCGTAAGGGCGAAACCCTAAGCCGCCGTTACCGCAGCAACGGATATGTACACGTTCTATCCAACGCCTGGCCGGCCCAGAGGCCGCCAAGGAAAGGCCAAACTGACAGCGCCGTCAGTTAGCAGTCACCTTCCCGACCCCCAAACAGGTTTATAAAGGGACATACCCTTCGCCCAAAAACCAGCCCCGGCGCCCCACTCGCATGCGAATCCAGCAAAAACCCGCCCTGCTCGTCGCCCTCCTGATTCTCCTGGCAGCGCTGGGCGTGTGGTTCGCCACCAAACCCGCCAAGGCAAAACTGGCCACCCCCACCGCCATCCCCGTGCGCGTCGTCAACGTCACCGAAAAAGACGTCCCGCGCTTCGTCAGCGGCATCGGCTCGGTGCTGTCACTGCACAGCGTCGTGGTCCGCCCCCAAATCGACGGCATCCTCACCAAAATCATGGTCAAGGAAGGCCAATTGGTGAAAAAAGGCGACCTGTTGGCCACTATCGACGATCGCTCGATCCGCGCCAGCCTTGACCAGGCCCGGGCGCAACTGGGCGAAAGCCAGGCGCAACTGCAAGTGGCGCAGGTGAACCTCAAGCGCTACAAACTGCTGAGTGTCGACGACGGCGTTTCCAAGCAGACCTACGATCAGCAACAAGCGCTGGTCAACCAGCTCAAGGCCACCGCTCAAGGCAACCAGGCCTCCATCGACGCCGCTCTGGTGCAACTGTCCTACACGCAGATTCGCTCTCCGGTGACCGGTCGCGTCGGCATTCGTACTGTGGATGAAGGCAACTTCCTGCGCATGACCGACACCCAGGGCCTGTTCACCGTGACCCAGATCGACCCGATCGCTGTGGAGTTCTCACTGCCGCAACAGATGCTGCCAACCCTGCAAGGCCTGATCAACGACCCACAGCGCGCTCAAGTAAAGGCTTACATCGGTGCCGATACCGATGGCGAAACCGGCAATCTGTTGGGCGAAGGCCATTTGACCTTGATCGACAACCAGATCAACGCCAACACCGGCACCATCCGCGCCAAGGCCGAATTCAACAACCCGGGACAGAAGCTCTGGCCCGGCCTGCTGGTGACGGTAAAAATTCAGACCGCACTGGATAAAGATGCGCTGGTCGTACCGCCCAACGTCGTACAGCGTGGCCTCGATCAACATTTCGTCTACCGCCTCAAGGGCGACAAGGTCGAAACCGTCCCGGTGCAAATGGTCTATCAGGACAGCGGCCAGAACATCATCAAAGGCGTACAGCCCGGGGATAAGCTGGTCAGCGACGGGCAGTCCCGCCTCAAGCCCGGCTCGACGGTGCAGGTGCTGACCGATCCGCCGCAAGTAGTGCAATCGGAGTCGGCGCCATGAAGGGCCATGGTTCGGTTTCAGCCTGGTGCATCGATCATCCGGTGGCGACCATTCTGCTGACCTTTGCCCTGGTGCTGCTGGGCGCGATTGCCTTCCCGCGTTTGCCCATCGCGCCGTTGCCGGAAGCGGAATTTCCGACCATCCAGGTGGCCGCGCAATTGCCAGGTGCCAGCCCGGAAACCATGGCGTCGTCGGTGGCCACGCCTCTGGAAGTGCAATTCAGCGCCATTCCCGGCGTGACCCAGATGACCTCGAGCAGTGCTCTGGGCTCGACCAACCTGACCCTGCAATTCACCCTCGACAAGAGCATCGACACCGCCGCCCAGGAAGTCCAGGCCGCGATCAACACCGCTGCCGGCAAACTGCCCAAGGACATGCCGAACCTGCCGACCTGGCGCAAGGTCAACCCGGCCGACAGCCCGGTGCTGATCCTCAGCGTCAACTCGTCGCTGATGCCCGGCCCGGAGCTCAGCGACCTTACGGAAACCCTGTTGTCCCGTCAGCTCAGCCAGGTCGATGGTGTCGGACAGGTCGCCATCACCGGTCAGCAGCGTCCGGCAATTCGCGTCCAGGTCTCCGCCGATAAACTGGCGGCCATCGGCCTCACCCTGGCCGACATCCGTCTGGCCATCCAGCAAACCAGCCTCAATCTGGCCAAAGGCGCGCTATACGGCGAGTCAAGCATCTCGACGCTTTCGACCAATGATCAACTGTTCCATCCCGACGAATACAGCCAACTGATCGTTTCCTACAAGGATGGCGCACCGGTTCATCTCAAGGATGTCGCCAAAGTCGTCAACGGTTCGGAAGATGCCTACGTTCAAGCCTGGGCGGGGTCGCAGCCGGGGGTCAACCTGGTGATTTTCCGCCAGCCAGGCGCCAACATCGTCGAGACCGTGGATCGCATTCAGGCGGCACTGCCGGCGCTGGAAGCCATGTTGCCGGCTTCGGTGCAGGTCAAGGTGCTGATCGACCGCACCCAGACCATCCGCGCGTCCTTGCATGAAGTGGAAATCACCTTGCTGATCGCCGTCCTGCTTGTAGTGGCGGTGATGGCGCTGTTCCTGCGCCAGTTGTCAGCCACGTTGATCGTATCGGCGGTGCTCGGTGTGTCGCTGATCGCCAGTTTTGCCCTGATGTATGTGATGGGTTTCAGCCTGAACAACCTGACGCTGGTGGCGATCGTGGTGGCCGTAGGGTTTGTGGTCGACGATGCGATCGTGGTGGTGGAAAACATTCACCGTCACCTGGAGGCCGGCGACGGTATGCGTGAGGCGGCGATCAAGGGTGCCGGGGAAATCGGCTTCACCGTGGTCTCGATCAGTTTCTCGCTGGTGGCAGCATTCATTCCGCTGCTGTTCATGGGGGGCGTGGTCGGGCGGCTGTTCAAGGAGTTTGCGTTGACCGCCACCTCCACCATCCTGATCTCGGTGGTGGTGTCCCTGACGTTGGCGCCGACCCTGGCCGCGCTGTTCATGCGCGCACCTGTGCATCACGCCCACGATAAACCGGGCTTCGGCGAGCGTCTGCTGGCGTGGTACGAAAAAGGTCTGCGCCGCGCCCTCGCCCACCAGAAAACCATGATCGGTGTGTTTGCGTTGTCGCTGGGGCTGGCCGTCGCTGGTTACATCTTCATTCCCAAGGGGTTTTTTCCGATTCAGGACACCGGTTTCGTCCTCGGCACCACTGAAGCCGCCGCCGATATTTCCTACGGCGACATGGTGAAAAAACACCTGGCAATGGCCGAAATCGTCGCTGCCGACCCGGCAGTCGAAACCTTCTCGCACTCGGTCGGGGTGTCAGGCAGTAACCAGACCATCGCCAACGGACGGTTCTGGATCACCCTGAAAAAACGCGGTGACCGCGATGTCTCGGCCAGCCAGTTCATTGACCGGATTCGCCCGCAACTGATGAAAGTGCCGGGCATCGTCCTGTACCTGCGCGCCGGCCAGGACATCAACCTCAGTTCCGGCCCGAGCCGTGCCCAATACCAATATGTGCTCAAGAGCAACGACGGCGCGACCCTGAGCACCTGGACCCAACGCCTGACGGAAAAACTGCGCGCCAACCCGGCCTTCCGCGACATTTCCAACGACCTGCAGTTGGGCGGCAGCATCACCCACATCAACATCGACCGTAGCGCCGCGGCCCGTTTCGGCCTGACCGCCAGTGACGTCGACGAAGCGCTTTATGACGCGTTTGGCCAACGCCAGATCAATGAATTCCAGACTCAGGTCAACCAATACAACGTGATCCTGGAACTGGACACCCAGCAACGCGGCAAAGCCGAAAGCCTCAACTATTTCTACCTGCGCTCGCCCCTGAGCGGGGAAATGGTGCCGTTGTCGGCCCTGGCCAGGTTCGAAGCGCCGACCATAGGCCCGCTGTCCATCGCCCACGACGGCATGTTCCCCGCCGCCAACCTGTCGTTCAACCTGGCCCCCGGCGTGGCGTTGGGCGATGCGGTGATCATGCTCAACCAGGCCAAGGCCGACATCGGCATGCCAACCGCCATCAGCGGTAACTTCCAGGGCGCGGCCCAGGCGTTCCAGAGTTCGCTGGCCAGCCAGCCGTGGCTGATTCTCGCGGCGCTGTTGGCGGTGTACATCATTCTCGGTGTGCTCTACGAGAGCTTCGTGCATCCGCTGACGATCATTTCGACCTTGCCTTCGGCGGGCCTCGGCGCAGTGATCATGCTGTGGATCTGCGGCCAGGATTTTTCGATCATGGCGCTGATCGGGCTGGTGCTGTTGATCGGGATCGTGAAGAAGAACGGCATCCTGATGATCGACTTCGCCCTCGAAGCGCAGCGCAATGGCGGCCTGTCGCCGGAAGAGGCGATCTTCAAGGCCTGTATCACGCGCTTCCGGCCGATCATCATGACCACCCTCGCCGCCCTGCTCGGCGCCCTGCCGCTGATGCTCGGCTACGGCACCGGCGCCGAATTGCGCCAGCCGTTGGGTATCGCTGTAGTCGGCGGCTTGCTGGTGAGCCAGGCGCTGACGCTGTTCACCACCCCGGTCATATACTTATGGCTGGAGCGGTTGTTTCACAAACACACTCCTTCACCAGCGCCTCCGCCCGTACCGGCGCTGGCGACCACAGACTGAGGCGGGGTCATGCGCGTCCTGATTGTCGAAGACGAAGAAAAAACCGCGGACTATCTGCACCGCGGCCTGACGGAACAGGGTTACACCGTAGACCTGGCCCGCGATGGCGTGGAAGGCCTGCACATGGCGCTGGAAAGCGACTACGCGGTGATCGTCCTCGATGTGATGCTGCCGGGCCTCGACGGCTTTGGCGTCCTGCGCGCCTTGCGTGCGCGCAAGCAGACCCCAGTGATCATGCTCACCGCCCGCGAGCGGGTAGAAGATCGCATCAAAGGCCTGCGCGACGGGGCCGACGATTACCTCGGTAAACCGTTTTCCTTCCTTGAACTGGTCGCACGCCTGCAAGCGCTGACCCGGCGCAGCGGTGGTCATGAACCGGTGCAAGTGAGCATTGCCGACCTGTGGATAGATCTGATCAGCCGCAAGGCTACTCGCGGCGGCGCACGGCTGGACCTGACCGCCAAGGAGTTCTCGCTGCTCAGCGTATTGGCCCGGCGCCAGGGTGAAATCCTCTCCAAGACCGCCATCGCCGAGATGGTCTGGGACATCAATTTCGATAGCGACGCCAACGTCGTCGAAGTCGCGATCAAACGTCTGCGGGCCAAGCTCGACGGCCCTTTTGAAGAAAAACTGCTGCACACGATTCGTGGCATGGGTTATGTGCTGGAGAGCCGTGGTGTCCAGTAACTCGATCGCCCTGCGCCTGAGCGGGATGTTCACACTGGTGGCGCTTCTGGTGTTTCTGCTGATCGGCTGGGCACTCTACCAACAGGTCGACAAAGGCCTGGGGTTGTTGCCCGAGGCCGAACTGGACGCGCGTTACAGCGTGCTCGAATCAACGGTCGGCCGCTACGGCACGCCCGAGCACTGGGTGAAGATCAACAACAAACTCAAGCTGCTGGGCGAAGAAGACAAACGCATCAGTTTCTGGATCGTCAGCGGCGATCCGCGCTACGAATACGGCAATCCGACACCGCAGATCCGCGAGTTCTCCCAAGGGCCGCTGGGCATGCGCGACATGACCCTGCCCGGTCAGCCTTACCCGCTCAAAGTGCTGGTCAGCCAGTTCCCGGCCAAGGACCAGCGCCCGCCACTGCGCTTCATGATCGCCATCGACACCGAGACATTTCACCAGACCCAGCATCAGCTGCTGATTGCCTTGATTGCCCTGGCGATCGTTGGCGTGCTGATGGCCTCGGCACTGGGCTATTGGGTGGCACGTATCGGCCTCAAGCCGTTGATCAAACTGTCCCATGAAGCCCAGCGCCTGGCCCCGCCGCTGCGTTCGGGACGCTTGCGGTTATCGCCCTTGCCGCCGGAACTGGATCAGTTCGTCAATGCTTTCAACGCCACCCTTGAGCGGGTCGAACAGGCTTACTCGCGCCTGGAGTCGTTCAATGCCGATGTCGCCCATGAACTGCGATCACCGCTGACCAATCTGATTGGCCAGACCCAGGTGGCACTGACCCGCGGACGCTCGGCGGAACATTATTTCGAAGTGCTGCAATCGAACCTCGAAGAACTCGAACGCTTGCGCTCGATCATCAATGACATGCTGTTCCTCGCCAGTGCAGACCAGGGCAGCAAAGCGACCAAACTGACCTCGACTTCGCTGGCCGATGAAGTGGCCACGACCCTGGAGTATCTGGATTTCATTCTCGAGGACGCCCGGGTTGAAGTGCAGGTCAGCGGCGATGCCCTGGTGCGCATCGAGATCGCCCATTTGCGTCGGGCGTTGATCAACCTGCTGAGCAACGCAGTCCAGCACACCGAGCCCGGGCAGGTGATTGAAGTGCGGATCGAAGCCGGGGAGCATCAGGTCAGCATCGGTGTCGCCAACCCCGGTTCGCCGATTGCCAGCGAACATCTGCCGCGCTTGTTCGAGCGTTTCTACCGCGTTGACGCTTCGCGTAGCAACAGCGGCAACAATCACGGGTTGGGTCTGGCGATCGTCAAGGCGATTGCACTGATGCATGGCGGTGATGTGTTTGTGCGCAGTGATCACGGGATGAACACGTTCGGCATTCACCTCCCCGTCTGAAACACTACCGTGGCGAGCGAGCTCGCGCTGGGCTGCGAAGCGGCCCTGAAACCTGTGCACGCGTCCTTTCAGTCAGCATTGTGCTCCCTGGATTCACGACTGCACCACAGCCGATCGGGAGCAAGCTCCCTCGCCACAGAAAAACGCTTGGCATTACAACTATTGCCGTAACCGCAACAGTCCTTTCATGAATCCGGCCTTTTTCCCAACGCCGGACATCCTTATCTTTGCCCGCACCAAACAGCACTTGCCAAGCAAGAAGGTTTTAAAGATGTCCAACAGTATGGGTATTGCCAGCGCTTTCGTTTTGTCCTCTTTGTTCCTGTCTCCGTTCGCCATGGCTGAAGAGTCGCAAGCCTTCGTCGCGCAAAACAGCGCACGCGCCGCCGTGTACGCGCAGCACCAGAGCGAGATGACGGCCAAAGCACAGGACGCCACCCAGGCCCCGCAAGCAGCGAGCACTCAAGGCCGGGTCGAGAAAGACAGCTGATTGCTGCGCATCGCTCCCATTTCCCTCGACGCTTTTCATCGGCTCTTCCCTTTGAAAAGTTGTCTTCAAAGCCGCTGCTATCAGCGGCTTTTTTTCGTCTTTTCCACGCCACTTCACGCTATCGATCAGGCATAAAAAAAGGCCACCCGAAGGTAGCCTTTAAAAAACTAGAGAGGTTTTTTACTTACACGGCCGCAACAGGACGCATGTAAGAGATCGGTGCAGTGCTGGCGTCTTCGAAAGTCACGACTTCCCAAGCATCTGTCTGCTCAATCAACTTGCGCAGCAGCTGGTTGTTCAATGCATGTCCGGACTTGAAGCCCTTGAACTCACCAATCAGGCTATTGCCCAGCAGGTAGAGGTCACCAATTGCATCGAGGATCTTGTGCTTCACGAATTCGTCTTCATAGCGAAGGCCGTCTTCGTTCAGTACACCATCCGCGTCGACCACAATAGCGTTTTCAACGCTGCCGCCGAGTGCGAGGTTGTGCTTGCGCAGGTACTCGATGTCACTCATGAAACCAAAGGTACGGGCGCGGCTGACTTCTTTTACGAACGAAGTACTGGAAAAATCCACGCTTGCACTTTGTGTGCGGTCACGGAAAACAGGGTGATCGAAATCGATCTCGAAGCTCACCTTGAAACCTTCGAAAGGGACGAAAGTGGCGCGCTTGTCGCCGTCTTCCACTGTCACTTCACGCAGGATGCGGATGAACTTCTTGGCGGCTTCCTGTTCTTCCAGGCCAGCCGACTGAATCAGAAATACGAAGGGTCCAGCGCTACCATCCATGATCGGGACTTCGGACGCGGAGAGCTCGACGTAGGCGTTATCGATGCCCAGGCCAGCCATGGCCGAGAGCAAGTGCTCCACCGTATCCACTTTGGTGTCACCGTTGACCAGAGTGGTCGACATCGTGGTTTCACCAACGTTTTCCGCGCGCGCCGGGATCTGCACCGCAGGGTCCAGGTCGGCACGAACAAACACGATGCCGGTGTCGACAGGCGCAGGCTTGAGGGTCAGGTAGACCTTCTCCCCGGAGTGCAGACCTACACCTGTGGCACGGATAATATTTTTCAGTGTGCGTTGTTTAATCATGGCTTGGGCCGCTTCAGCGCAAATTGCGAACTGGTATCAACAAAGGCTGGCGATGATAGCAGACCATGCCTTTGCTGAACACCAATCACCTTCATAGCCCTGATACATTTCATCAATCGGCCTGACGACGCAGGAATGCTGGAATGTCCAGGTAGTCCAGATCATCTTGCGGATTCATCTTCGCGGCAGCCGCAGCACCGGCCTGAGCCTGGTTGCGCATGACGGTCGGACGGTCCAGGTCACGGTAGTTCACCGCTGGAGCTTCCTGACGAACAGGGGCTTGTTGTTGTGGCTGCGACGCCATCGACGTGTGAACGGTATTGTCGATGACCTTCACAGGCTTCTCGATTTTAGCGCCCAGGCCGGTCGCCACGACAGTCACGTGCAGCTCGTCGCGCATGTCCGGATCGATAACGGTACCGACCTTGACCATCGCATGCTCGGAAGCGAAGGCTTCGATGATGCTACCCACGTCGGAGTACTCACCCAGGGACAGGTCAGGACCGGCGGTGATGTTCACCAGGATGCCGCGTGCGCCTTGCAGGTTCACGTCTTCGAGCAACGGGTTGCGGATGGCCGCTTCAGTGGCTTCACGTGCACGGTTCGGACCGCTGGCGCAGCCAGTGCCCATCATCGCCATGCCCATTTCACTCATCACGGTACGCACGTCGGCGAAGTCGACGTTGATCATGCCCGGACGCTTGATGATGTCGGAGATACCGCGAACGGCACCGGCCAGTACATCGTCAGCCTTGGCGAAAGCCGACAGCAGGCTGGCGTCTTTACCGAGGATGGTCAGCAGCTTCTCGTTGGGAATGGTGATCAGCGAGTCGACGCTTTCCGACAGCAGGCGGATGCCCTCGTCGGCCAGCTGCATGCGCTTGCGACCTTCGAACGGGAACGGACGGGTCACCACCGCAACGGTGAGGATCCCCATTTCCTTGGCCACTTCGGCAATGATCGGCGCAGCACCGGTACCGGTACCACCGCCCATGCCAGTGGTGATGAACACCATGTTGGTACCCTGCAGGACTTCGGCAATGCGCTCACGGTCTTCGAGAGCGGCCTGACGACCTACTTCAGGGTTGGCACCGGCACCCAGACCTTTGGTCACGCCGGTACCCAGTTGCAGGATGGTCCGCGCGCTGATGCTTTTCAGCGCCTGGGCATCAGTGTTGGCGCAGATGAACTCGACGCCTTCAATGTTGCTCTTGACCATGTGATTCACAGCGTTGCCGCCGCCACCGCCAACACCGATAACCTTGATTACCGGACTTGCGGGGATGTTGTCTACGAGTTCGAACATTTTCCCTCTCCTTTACGTTCTCTAGTTTTTTTCGCCTACTGCGTATATCTACAACGGTGCTGCGGTAAATCCTTAGAAATTTCCCTGTACCCAGCTCTTGATGCGATCGAGCAAGGCGCCTTTCGGCTCTTCGTTGCTGTAGCTGTCGCGACTGCCGATGCCCGAGAACGAAATGCCGTCGGATTGCTTCTGCAGGCCGTACATCAACAGGCCAACGCCGGTGGAATAAATCGGGTTGCGAACTACGTCATCCAGGCCCCTCACACCGTGAGGCACGCCCAGGCGTACTGGCATATGGAAGATTTCCTCGGCCAATTCGGTGGCGCCTTCCATCTTCGACGTACCACCGGTCAGCACGATGCCGGCCGGGATCAGGTCTTCGTAGCCGCTGCGGCGCAGCTCGGCCTGGATCAGCGTGAACAGTTCGTCGTAGCGCGGCTCGACCACTTCGGCCAGGGCCTGGCGAGACAGTTCGCGCGGCGGACGGTCGCCAACACTCGGCACCTTGATGGTTTCACCGGCACCGGCCAGCTTGGCCAGGGCACAGGCGTAGCGAATCTTGATTTCTTCGGCGTACTGGGTCGGGGTGCGCAACGCCATGGCGATGTCGTTGGTCACCTGATCGCCCGCGATTGGAATCACTGCGGTGTGGCGGATCGCGCCCTCAGTGAAGATCGCGATGTCAGTGGTGCCGCCGCCGATATCCACCAGGCACACGCCCAGTTCTTTTTCGTCGTCGGTCAGCACCGAATAGGCCGACGCCAGTTGCTCGAGAATGATGTCGTCGATTTCCAGGCCGCAGCGGCGCACGCATTTTTCAATGTTCTGTGCGGCGTTGACGGCGCAGGTGACCACGTGAACCTTGGCTTCCAGACGTACCCCGGACATGCCCAGTGGCTCGCGCACGCCTTCCTGGTTATCGATCACGTAATCCTGCGGCAGGGTGTGCAGCACCCGCTGGTCAGCCGGGATCGCCACGGCCTGGGCGGCGTCGAGCACGCGTTCAAGGTCGGCAGAGCTGACTTCGCGATCACGAATCGCCACGATGCCGTGGGAGTTCAGGCTGCGAATGTGATTGCCGGCCACGCCGACAAATGCCGAGTGGATGCGGCAACCCGCCATCAGCTGGGCTTCTTCAATCGCGCGCTGGATCGATTGCACGGTGGATTCGATGTTCACCACCACGCCTTTCTTCAGGCCACGGGACGGATGCGTACCGATCCCGACGATTTCCAGCGTGCCGTCGTCCGAAACCTCGCCTACCAGCGCCACCACCTTGGAGGTGCCGATATCGAGACCGACGATCATTTTGCCGCTTTGCACGTTTGCCATGGGTCCTGCCTCTTCTTAATTCTTCGCGACAGCGGGTTGGGCTGCCGTCGGCGCTACGGGTTCCCGCCAGCCAACAGCGAGGCCGTTGGCGTAGCGCAGATCGATACGCGCAATGTTCGTAATCTGTTCTTTAAGCGTCTTGTCGTAGATGGCAATGAAGCGGCGCATCTTTTCCACCTGGTTGCCGCGCCCCAGCAGCAGTTCGATTCCGGGGCCCGCACTGCCTGGGCCGGTGGTCAGGAACCAGCTGCCTCGTTCACGCAACTCCAGGCGTGCAATCGAGAAGCCCAGCGGCCGGAGCATCTGGCTCAGGACCTGGTATTGCTGCATCACCTGCTGTTGAGCCCGTTGTGGACCGAACAGCTGCGGCAAGTGTTCGTAGTTCGCCAGCTCACGCGGGGTAAAGGCCTGACCCTGGTTATTCAACAGCGACTCGTCACCCCATCGGGCAACCGGCAGTTGCTCTTCCAGGCGGATCACCACTTGATCCGGCCACACCCTGCGCACTTCGGCGTGGGCAATCCATGGCATCTGCTCCAGCTCGGTGCGCATGCTCGCCAGGTCGATGGTGAAGAAACTCGACGCCACGAATGGAGCGATCCGTTGCTGCACCGCTTGCTGGCTGATGTAGCTCAAGTCGCCCTGCACGTTGATTTTGGTGATCGGCCGGTCAGCGTACGGCAGCAAACGCTGCGCGCCTTCGTATGTACCGAACCCCAACGCCACCAGCAGCACCGGCCAGAACAAACTCTTGAGAAAACCGAAATTGGCTTTCGGCAGGCGCGCAGACATCGGCTCTTTGGCCACCATTCGGCTGGCACCCCGCGGCACCGGCTTGCGGCCGGGTACGGGTGGCTGATGTCTGACTTGAGCGCCATGCATGGTCTTAACCTCTTGCCTCGATACTTGCGGCCAGGATCGCCAGAACCAATTGCTGGAAATCCAGACCGGCAGCACGGGCCGCCATCGGAACCAGGCTGTGATCGGTCATGCCCGGTGCGGTGTTCACTTCCAGAAACCAGAACTGCCCGTCGGCGTCCTGCATCACGTCCGCCCTGCCCCAACCGGCGATACCCAGCGCGTCACAGGCTTTCGCCGTGAGGTCCATGAGTTCCTTTTCCTTGGCGCTATCCAGCCCGCACGGAATGCGGTATTGGGTATCGTTGGCGATGTACTTGGCGTCGTAGTCGTAGAAACTGTGCGTCGTGCCCAGGGCGATGGGAGGCAACACCTGGTCACGCAGGGTGGCGATGGTGAACTCCGGACCTTGAATCCATTGCTCGACCAACACTTGCGAATCGTAGGTACTGGCCGCTTTCCAGGCGTCGATCAATTCGGACGCGGAAGTCACTTTGGCCATCCCGATACTTGAACCTTCATGCGCCGGTTTGACGATCAAAGGAAAGCCCAGTTCCGTCGCTGCCGAAATACAATCGGCCTCGCTGCGCAGCACGGCGTGACGTGGCGTCGGAATCCCGAGGCTGTGCCAGACCTGCTTGGTGCGCAGTTTGTCCATGGCCAGGGCCGAAGCGAGAATGCCGCTGCCGGTGTAAGGAATGCCCAGGCATTCGAGCAGGCCCTGCATGCTGCCGTCTTCACCACCGCGACCGTGGAGGATGATGAAGGCGCGGTCGATCTTTTCACTCTGCAGACGCTGCAACAGGTCGTCGCCCACGTCGAGGCCGAACGCATCCACGCCCGCACTTTGCAGCGCGTCGAGAACGGCGTTGCCCGATTTCAGGGACACCTCGCGCTCGGCACTCTTGCCACCGAACAACACGGCGACGCGGCCGAAGTCCTTCGGCGCGACAGTGGAAACGAGGTTGGCGTACGCAGCAATCATTTCAACTTTCCCTCTACCGATGCCGCCACGGCACCCGTGAACAACGAACTCTTCAACAAACTCGGGGCAAGACCGCCCACATCACCCGCGCCCTGGCACAGCAGGATGTCGCCGGCACGCAGCAGCGGCTTGACGATCGGCGCCAGGTCGGCACCGCGCTCGATGTAGATCGGATCGAGCTGGCCGCGCTGGCGGATGCTGTTGCACAGCTTGCGGCTGTCAGCACCCGGGATGGGCTCTTCGCCGGCCGGATAGACTTCCATCAACAGCAACACATTGGCGTCGGCCAGGACATTGACGAAATCGTCGTACAGGTCGCGGGTGCGGCTGTAACGGTGCGGCTGGTAGACCATCACCAGTCGGCGCTCCGGCCAGCCACCGCGCACGGCCTTGATCACCGCCGCCACTTCGGTCGGGTGGTGACCGTAGTCGTCGACCAGCATCACGCTGCCGTCGTCCACCGGCAGTTCGCCGTAGACCTGGAAGCGCCGGCCGACACCCTGGAACCCGGACAGGCCCTGGACGATGGCTTCATCGCTGACGCCTTCGTCGGTGGCGATGCAGATGGTCGCCAGCGAGTTGAGCACGTTGTGGTTGCCCGGCATGTTCACCGAGACATCGAGCGGCTCGCGATCTGGACGCAGCACGGTGAAGAAGGTTTGCATGCCTTGCTGGCGCACATTGATCGCGCGCACGTCGCAGTCGTCGCCGAAACCGTAAGTCACGGTCGGACGCTTCACTTGCGGCAGGATTTCACGCACCACCGGATCATCCAGACACACCACGGCCAGACCGTAGAACGGCAGGTTGTGCAGGAACTCGACGAAAGTTTTCTTCAGCTTGTTGAAGTCACCGTCGTAGGTCGCCATGTGATCGGCGTCGATGTTGGTGACCACGGCGACCAGCGGTTGCAGGTGCAGGAAGCTAGCATCGCTTTCATCGGCTTCGGCGATCAGGTAGCGGCTGGTGCCAAGCTGGGCATTGGTGCCTGCGGCGTTCAGACGACCACCGATGACGAACGTCGGGTCCAGGCCACCGGCGGCGAACACCGAAGCGATCAGGCTGGTGGTGGTGGTTTTGCCGTGGGTACCGGCGACGGCGATGCCGTGGCGATAGCGCATCAGCTCAGCCAGCATTTCTGCACGCGGTACCACCGGGATGCGGCGTTCCAGTGCAGTGGCGACTTCCGGGTTGGACGTGTTCACGGCACTCGACACCACCAGCACGTCGGCAGCGGCAGCGTTTTCGGCACGGTGGCCGATGAAAATCTGTGCGCCGAACGTTTCCAGGCGCTCGGTGACCGGCGAAGCCTTCAGGTCGGAACCGGACACTTCATAGCCCAGGTTCAACAACACTTCGGCAATCCCGCACATGCCCACACCGCCGATACCGACGAAGTGGATGCGGCGGATGCGGCGCATTTCCGGTTGCGGCATGGCTTTCTGATTCTCAACCATGGGCCACCTCCAGGCAGGTGTCGACGACGTTACGGGTAGCATCGGGTTTGGCCAGGCGGCGTGCCGCAGTAGCCATTTCTTCGAGTCGTTGCGGTTGCATCAGGACCTCTGTCAGGCGAGCGGCAAGATCCGCTGCGCCAGTCGTTCTTTGCGGCATCAGGAAAGCAGCGCCTTCACGGGCCAAATAATCGGCGTTGCGGGTCTGGTGATCGTCGATCGCGTGGGGCAAAGGCACCAGCATCGAGGGCAGACCGGCGGCAGCCAGTTCACTGATGGTCAGCGCGCCTGCGCGACATACCACCAGGTCGGCCCAGCCATAGGCTTGGGCCATGTCTTTGATGAAAGGCTGCACTTGCGCCTCGACGCCAGCCGCGCGATAGCGCTCTGCAGTCACTTCATCGTGGTTTCTGCCAGCCTGATGGAACACGTCCGGACGCAGGTCGACAGCGACTTGCGCCAGGGCTTCAGGCAGCAACTTGTTCAACGGCTCTGCGCCCAGGCTTCCGCCGAGGATCAGCAAACGCGCCTTGCGCCCAGCCAGGGCTGGACGCGATGTTTCGAGGAACAGCTCGGTGCGCACCGGATTACCGGTGGTCCGTCGGCTGCTCGACAGGGTAAAGGTGTCGGGGAACGCTTCACACACCCGGGCGGCGAACGGCACCAGCAACCGATTGGCGGTGCCGGCCACGGCGTTCTGTTCGTGAACGATCACCGGCACTCCGGCCAGTTTCGCCGCAATGCCGCCAGGACCGGTCACATAACCACCGAAACCGACCACGCAGGCCGGCCGCAGCCGACGAATGATCGCCCGCGCCTGCCAGACCGACTTGAGCAACATCAACGGTGCCTTGAGCAGGGACAACTTGCCCTTGCCGCGCAAACCGCTGGCGTTGATCCGATGCAATTCGATGCCGGCCGCAGGAACCAGATCGTTTTCAATACCCCGTGGCGTACCGAGCCAGTGCACGGTATAGCCGCGAGCCTGGAATTCGCGGGCACAGGCCAGCGCCGGGAACACGTGGCCTCCGGTGCCGCCCGCCATGATCAATACGTTAGCGCCCATGGGTCGGCTCCTCGGCGAAGTCGCTCTCATGGAACTCCATCTCTTCACTACCCAAATGGGTTCGACTCTCCCACTCAATGCGCAGGAGCAATCCGAGACAGGCACAGCAGATCACCAACGAGCTACCGCCATAACTGAGGAACGGCAATGTCAGGCCCTTGGTCGGCAGCAGGCCGACGTTCACGCCGATGTTGATCAGGAACTGGCCGATCCACAGGAACGACAACCCGTAGGCAACATACGCGGCGAAGAACTGCTTGGCCTTCTCGGCCCACAAGCCGATGTACATGCCGCGAATACATACGAAAACGAACAGCGCGACGGTGCACAGGGAACCGACAGCCCCCAGTTCTTCGGCGAGCACCGAGAACACGAAGTCAGTGTGGGCTTCCGGCAGGTAAAACTGTTTCTGCACGCTGTTGCCCAGGCCAACGCCCAGCCACTCACCACGACCGAACGCGATCAAGGCTTGGGACAGCTGATAACCGGCACCGAACTGGTCGGCCCATGGATCGGCGAAGTTGGTCAGGCGCGCCATGCGATAAGGCTGCATTTGAATCAACAGCACCACGGCCCCGACGGCCAACACCACCATCAACGAGAAACGGAACAACCCGACGCCGCCAAGGAACAGCATCGCCGCCGCAGCGCCCATCATCACCACGGTGGCACCGAAGTCCGGCTCCATCAGCAACAGGCCCGCCATGGGCAGCAGCACGATGAACGGCTTGAAGAAGCCCATCCAGCTTTCCCGCACTTCTTTCTGGCGACGTACCAGATAACCGGCGAGGTAGATCACCACGAACACCTTGGCGATCTCGGAAGGCTGGACGTTAAAGAAACTGAAACCGATCCAGCGCATCGAACCGTTCACTTCCCGGCCGATGCCCGGGATGATCACCATCACCAGCAAGCCGAACGCACCGATCAGCATCAGCCAGCCCAGGCGTTGCCATGTAGCGATCGGGATCATCATGGTGACGATGCAGGCACCCAGCCCCAGCACCACATAGATAAGGTGGCGGATCATGTAATACAGGGCACTGCCGGACTGAACCGCCGCCACCTCGGTGGACGCCGATGCGATCATGATCAGGCCCAGACCAATCAACGCCAGGCAACCGACAAGCATCGGGAAGTCGAGGTCGATGCCGCGCCCGGTGATCAATGGCGAAGGGTACGGCTTGATGATGTTCATCAGGCTCATGCCAGTTCCTCCACGGCTTGGACGAACTGGTGACCACGGTCTTCGTAGTTCTTGAACATGTCGAAACTGGCGCAGGCCGGCGACAGCAGCACCACGTCGCCCGGTTGGGCAGCGGCACGGCATTGCGCCACGGCTTCGACCAGTGAGCCCGCCCGAATCAGCGGCACGGCATCGCCGATCGCTTCGCCGATCTTGTCGGAGTCGCGGCCCATGAGGATCACGGCGCGGCAGTTGGCCGCCACCGGATCGCGCAGATCCTTGAACTCGGCACCCTTGCCGTCGCCACCGGCGATCAGCACGATCTTGCCGTCGATGTCCGCACCCAGGCCTTCGATGGCCGCCAATGCAGCGCCAACGTTGGTGGCTTTGGAATCGTTGTAGTAACCCACGCCGTCCAGGTCGCGTACCCACTGGCAACGATGCTCAAGCCCGGCGAAGGTGCGCAGGGCCGACAGCATGGCATCGAACGGCAGGCCGACCGCATGGCCGAGCGCCAGGGCTGCCAACGCATTGGACTGGTTGTGGGCGCCCCGAATTTTCAGCTCGCGCACCGGCATCAGGTTCTGGAATTCGAAGGCCAGGTACTTCTCGCCGTCTTCTTCGCGGATACCGAACGCCTTGAAATCGGGTTTGCTCAAACCGAAGGTCCAGCACGGCTGACCCTCGCCCATCAGCGGACGGCTCAGTGCATCCTGACGGTTGACCACGAACTGCCGGGCGCCACGGAAGATCCGGTGCTTGGCCAGGTGATAGGCCGGCAGACCGCTGTAGCGATCCATATGGTCTTCGCTGATGTTGAGTACGGTCGCCACTTCGGCGTTGAGCTGATCGGTGGTTTCCAGCTGGAAACTCGACAGTTCCATCACGTACAACTCGATGTCGTCGCTGAGCAAGTCCAGCGCCGGCGTTCCGAGGTTGCCGCCGACGGCGACACGCTTGCCGGCCGCAGCCGCCATCTCGCCGACCAAGGTGGTGACAGTGCTCTTGGCGTTGGAACCGCTGATGGCCACGATCGGCGCCTTCGCGTTACGCGCGAACAGCTCGATATCGCCGGACAACTTCACGCCACGGGCGGCGGCAGCCTGCAGGGCCGGGGTCGCCAGCGCCAGGCCGGGGCTCACGTAGAGCTCGTCGGCACGGCACAGGAATTCGACGTCCAGCTCGCCACAACGCACTTCCACGTGCGGATAGTCACGCTTGAGCGTGGCCAGTTCCGGTGGATTTTCCCGCGTATCGGCCACGGCAAACGCCACGCCCCGGTTCGCCAGGAAGCGAACCAGGGACATGCCGCTCTTGCCGAGGCCGACAACGATGCGGAAGTGGTCAGAAGCGATCAGAGACACGAGTTTCTACCTCAGCTTCAGAGTGGCAAGGCCGACCAACACGAGAATCACGGTGATGATCCAGAAACGGACGATCACGCGCGGCTCGGGCCAGCCCTTGAGTTCAAAGTGGTGGTGAATCGGTGCCATGCGGAACACGCGGCGACCGGTCAGTTTGAAGGAGGCAACCTGAATGACCACTGACAGGGTTTCCATCACGAACACACCGCCCATGATGAACAGGACGATTTCCTGACGGACGATCACTGCAATGGTGCCCAGGGCCGCGCCCAGCGCCAGTGCGCCGACGTCACCCATGAAGACTTGCGCCGGGTAAGTGTTGAACCAGAGGAAACCCAGGCCGGCACCGATCAGCGCGCCGCAGAACACAATCAACTCACCGGCACCCGGTACATAAGGAATCAGCAGGTATTCGGCAAATTTCACGTTACCCGACAGGTAGCAGAAAATGCCCAGGCCACCGCCAACCATCACGGTCGGCATGATCGCCAGGCCGTCGAGGCCATCAGTCAGGTTGACCGCGTTGCTCGAACCGACGATCACGAAATAGGTCAGGACGACGAAACCTGCGCCCAATGGAATGCTGTAGTCCTTGAGCATCGGCAGGATCAACGTGGTTTCTACCGGAGTGGCCGCGGTCATATAAAGGAAGATCGCCGCGCCCAGGCCGAACACCGATTGCCAGAAATACTTCCAGCGGCTCGGCAAGCCACGGGAGTTCTTCTCGATCACTTTGCGGTAGTCATCGACCCAGCCGATGGCACCGAACAACAGGGTTACCAGCAACACGACCCAGACATAGCGGTTGGTCAGGTCAGCCCACAGCAGGGTGCTGACGCCGATGGAAGACAGAATCAACGCGCCGCCCATGGTCGGGGTGCCCGACTTGGACAGGTGCGATTGCGGACCGTCGTTACGAACGGACTGGCCGATCTGACGGTTCTGCAAAGTGCGGATCATCCACGGGCCATAGCACAGCGACAAAACCAGCGCGGTCAGTACACCGAGAATCCCGCGCAGGGTCAGGTACTGGAAGACCGCGAAGCCTTTGTAGAACTGTTGCAGATACTCCGCTAGCAGCAGCAGCATTAATGTTTCTCCAGACTGGTCCCGCACAAAGCGGCGACGATGTTTTCCATCGCTGCGCTGCGCGAGCCCTTGATCAAAATGGTGGTGTTTGTATCTTGCTCGGCGCCCAGGGCCTTGATCAGTTCAGCCTGAGTGCTGAAGTGAAAAGCCTGTGGACCGAAGGCGTTGACGGCGTGAACCATCATTGGCCCGACGGCGTACAGCGCAGAAACCTTGCCACGGGCGTACTCGCCCACGTCGCGGTGCCCCTGCTCCGCCCAATCGCCCAACTCGCCGATATCCCCGAGCACCAGAACGGTGCGGCCGGAAAAGCCGGCGAGTATATCAACGGCGGCGCACATCGAGGTGGGGTTCGCGTTGTAAGTGTCATCGATGACGCGCATGCCATTGCTGGCCAATTGCGCGACGGTACGGCCCTTGACCGGTTGCACCGCGCCAAGACCGGTGGCGATGCCGAACAGCGACACACCCAGGGCATGGGCAGCGGCGGCGGCAGCCATCGCGTTGGCAACGTTATGCGTGCCGAGCAGGTTCAGTTGCACGCGCTCCACACCTTCAGGGCTGTGCAAATTGAACGCCGGGCAACCACGGGCATCGGTGGTCAGGTCACTGGCAAAGAAATCGGCACTGGTGTTGCTCAAGGCGAACGTCAGCACCTTGCGTTCGCCGGCGCGCTTCTTCCAGATACCAAATGCCTTGTCGTCGAGGTTGAGCACGGCGATGCCATCGGCCGCCAGGCCTTCGATGATCTCGCCCTTGGCTTCGACGATTTTTTCCGGCCCGCCGAACTCGCCAACGTGGGCGGTCCCGGCGTTGTTGAGAATGGCTACGTGGGGTTTGGTCATGCCCACGGTGTAGGCGATTTCACCCAGACGCGAAGCGCCGAGTTCGATCACGGCAGCGGTGTGTTCCGGCGCCAGCTCGAGCAGGGTCAGCGGAACGCCGAGGTCGTTGTTCAGGTTGCCGCGGGTTGCCAGTACCGGACCGCGGGTCCGCAGGATGCTCGCGAGCATTTCCTTGACCGTGGTCTTGCCGCTGGAGCCGGTGACGGCTGCGACTTGCTTCGTGAAGGCCTGGCGATTCAGGGCACCCAACTGGCCGAGGGCCTGGCGGGTATCGCTGACCAGCAGTTGCGGCAGCGCGCTGTCGGCGACTTCGCGCTCGACCAATGCCGCCACGGCGCCTTTGGCCGCGACGTCATTCAGATAATCATGGCCATCGAAGCGTGGTCCGGCCAAGGCAATGAACAATTGGCCAGGCTTGATCGCACGGCTGTCGATACTGACGCCATCGAAACTGGCATCGGCAGAAATCAGGCGAGCATTCAGTGCGCTCGTCAGCTCGCTCAGTTTCAAGGCCTTAAGCATGGGCCACCTCCCACGCGGTCAAGGCATGATCGGCCTCAACCAGATCGGAGAAAGCATGGCGCTCTCCGTTGATTTCCTGATAGTCCTCGTGACCTTTACCCGCGAGCACGATCACGTCGTCCGCTGAAGCGTCGGCGATCAATTGGGCAATCGCCTGGCCACGGCCAGCAACGAAGGTGACTTTATCCACAGCGGTGAAACCGGCGCGGATGTCATCGAAAATCACCGCTGGATCTTCGGTACGCGGATTGTCGTCGGTCACCAGCACGCCATCGGCCAGGCGTTCGACCACTTCAGCCATCAACGGACGCTTGCCGCGATCGCGGTCGCCGCCACAGCCGAACAGGCACAACAAACGGCCTTTGACGTGCGGGCGCAGGGCGGTCAGGACTTTTTCCAGGGCATCCGGGGTATGGGCGTAATCGACCACCACCAACGGCTGATTGCCACCGCCAAGGCGCTGCATGCGCCCGGCCGGGCCTTCGAGTTTCGGCAACACCTTGAGAATCTCGTCCAGCGCGTAATCCAGGCCGAGCAAGGCACCGACCGCCGCCAAGACGTTGCTCAGGTTGAATCGACCGAGCAAAGTGCTGCGCAAAAGGTGTTCGCCTTGCGGCGTGACCAGCGTGGCACGTACGCCTTCGTCATCGAACTGCGCTTCACGGCAATACAGGTAAGCGCTGCTGTCGAGCAGGCTGTAGGTGATCAGCCGCGACTCACGTTTTTCGGCGGCCAGTTGCCGGCCGAAATCGTCATCGAGGTTGACCACCCGACACTTGAGATCATTCCAGGCAAACAGCTTGGCCTTGGCGTCGCCATACGCCTGCATGGTGCCGTGATAGTCCAGGTGATCGCGGGACAGGTTGGTCATCACCGCCACATCAAAAGCCAACGCAGTGACACGCCCCTGGTCCAGGCCATGGGACGAGACTTCCATGGCGACGGCTTTGGCACCGGCCTTTTTCAGGTCGCCCAGGGTCGCTTGCACAGCAATCGGATTCGGCGTGGTGTGCAGGCCGCTTTCCAGCGCGCCGTAGAAACCGCAACCCAGGGTGCCGACGATGCCGCAGTGCTGGCCCAGCAGATCCAGCGCCTGGGCAATCAGTTGGGTCACGCTGGTCTTGCCATTGGTGCCGGTCACGCCGACCAGATTCAGATGATGGCTCGGCTCGCCATAAAAGCGCCCGGCAATGTCCGACAGTTGCGCTGCCAGGCCTTTGACCGGAATCAACGGCACTTCAGTGATCGGCAGCACGGTGGCGCCTTCGACTTCGTACGCCACAGCTGCGGCGCCGCGTGCCAGAGCATCGGCAATGTGCGCACGACCATCGAATTTGCCGCCCGGCACGGCGAGGAACAAATCGCCCGCGCGGACATTGCGGCTGTCGAGCGCCAATTCACGGATCAACAGATCGTGGCCGGCGTGGGGGAAAATCTTGTTCAGACTTAATGACATCAGCCGCGCCCTCCATTGGCTTTCAGTGGAACGACCGGCGTAGCGTTCGCTTGTTGAGTAGGTGGCAGGTTGTCCGGGGTGACGTTCATCAGGCGCAGGGTGCCGGACATCACGCGGCTGAACACCGGCGCCGATACCAGACCACCGAAGTAGCCGGCCTTGGTCGGTTCGTCGATGACGACCACGATGGCGTAACGTGGATCGCTCATCGGGCCGAAACCGGCGAACAGCGAGCGATACGAGTTTTCGGCGTAACCCTTGGCACCCACCGAAGTCTTGCGCGCAGTACCCGACTTGCCGCCCACGTGATACGCCGGCACTTGCGCACGGAACACACCGCGCGGAGCTTCGATCACTTGTTGCAGCATGGTTTGCATGGTTTTCGCGACTGTTTCGGGCAGCACTTGAGTGGTCTGCGGCGCTTTGTCGGTTTTGATCAGCGTCAGTGGTGCGAGGCGACCGTTGTTGGCCAACGCCGAGAAGGCGTGAACAAGCTGGATCGCGGTCACGGAAACACCGTAGCCGTAGGACAGCGTCGCGGTCTCGGCCTTGCGCCATTCACGGTAGTTCGGCAGGTTGCCGACGCGCTCGCCCGGGAAACCCAGGCCGGTGTCCTGACCGAGGCCGACTTTCTGTGCGAGACGGAAAATCGTCTCGCCACCGATATCGAACGCGATCTTGCTCATGCCCACGTTACTGGAGTTGATCAGGATGCCTGTCAGGTCGAGCACCGGACCTTCGGTCTTGGACACGTCCTTGATGGTGTATTTACCGATCTGCAAGGTCCCCGGGTACACCTCGACGGTATCGCTCGGTTTCCAGCGTCCGGTTTCAATGGCAGCGCTCATGGAGATCGCTTTCATCGTCGAACCCGGTTCGAACACGTCGATCATCGCGCGGTTACGCATCATCGCCGGTTGCAGGTTGCGCCGGTTGTTCGGGTTGTAGGTCGGTTGGTTGACCATCGCGAGAATCTCGCCGGTCTTCACGTCCATGATCACCAGGCTGCCGGCCTTGGCGCCGTTCTCGATGATCGCATTACGCAACTCGCGGTTGGCCAGGTATTGCAGGCGCAGGTCAATGGACAACGCCAAGGGCTTTCCGGCCTTGGCGTTTTTGGTGACCTGGACATCCTTGATCAACCGGCCGCGCCGGTCCTTGATAACCTGCCGTTTGCCCGGCACCCCGGCCAGCCATTCGTCATAGGCCAGTTCGACACCTTCGCGACCGTGATCGTCGATATCGGTGAAGCCGACCATATGCGCGGTCACTTCACCGGCCGGATAAAAACGGCGGAATTCTTCGATACCGTAGACACCCGGCACTTTCAGATCGAGCACAGACTGGCCTTGCTCAGGCGTCAGCCCGCGCACCAGGTAAATGAATTCTTTATTGGCCTGGGCTTCAAGGCGCTCAGCCAGGGCTTTCGGATCTTGCCCGAGCGCCGCGGCGAGTGCTGGCCACTTCTCCTTGGCCAGCTGCATTTCCTTGGCGTTGGCCCACAGGGTGGTCACCGGCGTACTCACGGCCAACGGCTCGCCGTTACGGTCTGTGATCAAGCCACGGTGTGCCGGAATCGGAATATGACGAACGCTGCGCGCGTCGCCCTGACCTTTCAGGAAGTCACGGTCAACCACTTGCAGATCGATGATGCGCCAGGCGATTGCTGCCACCATGACACCGAGCAAGCCCAGCACCAGACGGAAACGCCACGGAAAGAGTGCGCCTTCAAGTTTCATCATGGCGCCACCATCTGCACTTCGGCGGCGCCCGGAATGCGCATTTTCAGTTGTTCGGTGGCGAGCACTTCGATACGGCTATGGGCGGTCCAGGTGCTCTGCTCCAGAATCAACCGACCCCATTCCGCCTGCGCCTTGTCGCGCACGCTCAACTCGCCGTAAAGCGAGTTCAGCAATTGGCGGCTCCAGTGCGCGCTGTAAGACACGCCGATGGCCGACACCAGCACGCCGACAAACAGCAGCAGCATGAAAAAGCTTCCGCCGGGCAGTGGCTTGGCGAAAAGCTTGCTCACCGAAGTTTCTCCGCCACGCGCATGACGGCGCTACGGGAACGTGGGTTGGCTTTGAGTTCGGCGTCGGAGGCCGTCTGCGCTTTGCCATGGACTTTGATTTTTGGTTCGAATGCCACGTGGCGAACCGGCAGGTTGCGCGGCAGGTTGTCGGCTTCGCCTTTCACCAGCTTGCGCATGAACAATTTGACGATGCGGTCTTCCAGCGAGTGGAAGCTGATCACAACCAGACGACCACCGATTTCCAGGCATTCCAGAGCGGCTTCGAGGCCGGCTTCCAGATCGCCCAGTTCGTTGTTGACGTGAATACGCAGCCCCTGGAACGCTCGGGTAGCAGGGTTTTTGCCTTTTTCCCAGGCAGGGTTGGCGACTTTCAACACCTCGGCAAGATCGGCAGTGCGCTCGAACGGCTTGATGTCGCGGCGTTCTGCCACTGCACGAGCCATGCGTCCGGAAAAACGCTCTTCGCCGTATTCCTTGAATACCCGGGCAATTTCTTCCGCGGGCGCGGTGTTGACGAACTCCGCAGCACTGATCCCGCGGGACGGGTCCATGCGCATGTCCAGTGGGCCATCGTTGAGGAAACTGAAGCCGCGTTCAGGGTCGTCGAGCTGCGGCGAGGACACACCGAGGTCAAGCAGAATGCCGCTGACCTTGCCCTTCATGCCGCGCTCGGCAACTTCAGAACCCAGCTCGGCAAAGCTGCGCTGCACAACGACAAAGCGGCCGTCTTCGGCCGCTAGCGTTTGCCCGGTGGCAATCGCTTGAGGATCCTTGTCGAATCCGATGAGTCGACCGTCCGGCCCGAGCTGGCTGAGGATCAACCGGCTGTGCCCGCCGCGCCCGAACGTGCCGTCCAGATAGCAGCCATCAGGACGTACGGCGAGAGCCTCGACGGCTTCGTCAAGCAGTACGGTGATGTGGTTAAAGCCGCTATCAATAGTCACAGGATCAGATCACGCAGTTCATCAGGCATCGCGCCCGGTTGTTGAATAGCAGCCAGGTCAGCGGCAGAAACCGCATTCCAGGCATCCTCGTCCCACAATTGGAACTTGTTCAATTGGCCTACCAACATCGCGCGCTTATCCAACTTGGCATATTCACGAAGACGCGGCGGAACCAGAAAACGACCACTGCCATCGAGCTCGAGGTCGACGGCATTACCAATCAGTAAACGTTGCAGGCGGCGGTTCTCTTCGCGAAGCGAAGGCAGTGCGCGCAGTTTGGTTTCAATAATTTCCCACTCATCGAGGGGGTAAACACACAAACACGGATCAACGGCATCAATGGTGACGATCAACTGGCCGGAACTACGCGAATCGAGCTCGTCACGGTACCGGCTCGGCATAGCGAGACGGCCCTTTGCATCGAGACTGATAGCGTTAGCTCCGCGAAACACGTCAGCGTTTCTCCAATTTTTATCGTTTTGAGCTCAAAAAACCCACTTCATGCCACTTTCCGCCACTTGCGCACACTATAGGAATGCGCCTACCGCACCGTCAAGGCGCGCAGTAAAGGAAAAGCCTTACAGAACTGAGATTTAGGAGCATAAAAGGAGGGGTAACGGGAATCTGGCGGATGAAAATGACCAATAACTTGAACCAGCACGGAAGGCTGCGCCCGGAAGTTAAAGTAATTTATTAAGAGTAAGATTTTTTTGGTATTACAACCGGGGTTCTGCAGATGATTGTGTAAGAGGGGAAATTGCTATCACCGACACTCTGCTCAATGATTTAAGCAGAGGGGAGAAAAAGGTGGAGAGTCGATCTGTAAGCCGGGTTCTGTCTTGAACAGTCATTCGTC
>NZ_RCOE01000048.1:0-5465 GCF_004321495.1 Pseudomonas sp. Sample_10 | reverse complement strand
TCGGTACTCTCTTCACCGCTGTATCCATCAACGCCATGGCTCAGGCGCCAGGCGGCCCGGATTGCGGTTGGGGCAACATGCTGTTCGAAGGTCAGCGTGGCACCCCGGCTCACTTCCTGGCATCCACCACCAACGGCACTTCCGGCAACGCAACCTTCGGTATGACTTCCGGTACCAACGGTTGCTCCACCAACGCGTCGCTGACCTATGGCGGCAAATCCTGGTTTGCCATGAATGGCATGATGAACGAGCTGTCCGAAGACATGGCCAAGGGTCAGGGCGAAGCGCTGACTACTTACGCCGTGGTACTGGGCGTGGCGCCGGAAGACCGTGCGCACTTCGCCGCCGTCACTCACCAGCACTTCCAGCAGATCTTCAGCAAGGCTGACGTGACTGCAGAAGATGTGCATACCAACACCCTGGCCGTTCTGAAGAGCGATCCTCGTCTGGCCAAGTACGCTACTCAGGCTTAAGCTCGATCAGCCCGTTTCTCTTCGGAGAGCGGGCTTTTATTTTTTCGACCTGCCCTTCTTCGGGTCTTTGTTTTTTCCTGTTTAAGTTGCCGACTATGCTCAAACGCCTTGCCTGGCTGGCGCTCTGTGTCTGCGCCCCGCTGTCCGCCGCGCCCGTTATCGACAATCAACGTTTGCAGCAACTGGCCAACGACCCTTTCTGGATTTCACTGGGCCATTACGAAACCGCCAAGCTCGGCGGCTGGCGCAGCTATGTCAGCGATCCGAAGTTCTTCCTTGCCGCCGATGGCAACGCACACCCGGACCGTGAACTGGCGGCCACCGTGCAAGCGCTGTACGCGCCCGCCAGCGCGGGCGAGCAGCACGCTCAATGCGTTTATCCGGCGCGCACCCGTTGGCTCAAAACACAGCTCAACCTGACAGATCTGCCAGTCCTGGACTGCGCCGAATTCAAGCAATGGTTCAAGGATGTCTCGCCCCACAGCGCGGTAATGATCTTCCCCGCGGCGTATTTGAACAGCCCTTCCTCGATGTTCGGCCACACCCTGTTGCGTATCGATCAGGCGGATGTGCAAAGCGACAAGACTTCGCTGCTCAGCTACGCAATCAACTTTGGAGCGTACATCGAAGGTTCGGACAACAGCATTCTCTATGCCTGGAAAGGCTTGATGGGCGGTTATCCGGGGTTGTTTGCCCTGGTGCCGTATCAGGAAAAACTCTCGGAATACCGCAGCCTGGAAAACCGCGACCTGTGGGAATACCGGCTCAACCTGACCCAGCAGGAAACCGCGCGCATGGTCGAGCATGTCTGGGAGTTGAAGCAGATCAAGTTCGACTACTTCTTCTTCGACGAAAACTGCTCCTATCGCCTGCTGGAACTGTTGCAAGTGGCCCGCCCGAGCCTGCGCCTGACCGAACAATTCCCTCTGACCGCCATTCCCACCGACACCGTCAAAGCGGTGAAAGACGCAGGGCTGGTCGAGTCGATCGAGTATCGTCCGTCCCGCGAACGGGAGTTGTTGAGCCGCGCCGAGCCGTTGTCCGATGAAGAACAACAATGGGTGCTGAAAGTCAGCGCCGACCAGAAGCAACTGCAAACCCCGGCCTTCAAGGCCCAGCCCCGCGACCGCCAGGCGCTGATCATCGACGCGGCCTATCGTCTTGAACGGTATCGCGCCAACGGCCAGGAACGCGATCCGCAGCGGGCACAGCGCAGCTTCGAACTGCTGCGGGCGATCAACCAGAACCCGGCACCGGAACTGGACATTCCGCAACCCGGCCTGCCAGAGGATGGTCATGAATCCCGCACATGGCAGGCCGGTCTAGGTACCCGTGGCGACCGCGCCTTTGGCGAATACGGTTTGCGCATGGCCTATCACGACCTCAACGACAACTCGGAAAGCTTCCCCCTTGGCGCGCAGATCGAAATCCTGCAACTGAAGCTGCGCCAATACGAAGGCAATGATTGGCAGGTGCAGCAACTGGACCTGGCGACCATCCGCTCCCTGACCCCGCGCAACGAGCTGCTGCAACCGCTGTCGTGGCAGGTGACCGGCGGCCTGGAACGGGTGCCGGGCAAGCATGACGATGAAACCCTGGTCAGCCACGTCAATGGCGGTGGCGGCGGCACCTGGCAACTGGCCGACGACATGCTCGGCTTTGCCTTGGGCACTGTGCGGGTGGAGCACAACAATGACTTCGCCGAATTCATTTCTCCGGCAGCAGGTTTCAACACCGGCCTGCTCTGGAAAAACCCGCTGGGTAACTTGAGCCTTGAGACCAGGGGCGATTTCTTCACCAATGGCGAAGTGCGCCGCTCCATCAGCTTGAACCAGCAATGGGAGCTATCGCGCAACCTGGGCCTGCGCCTGAGCGCCCAGCGCGAATTCAGCCACCTGGCTTCGCCGGAGAACGAAGTGATGCTTGAGGTGAAGTGGTATCACTACTGATTTGAGTCGCTTTCAGACATTCAAAGAAACCAAATGCCAGCAACCATGGCCCAAACCCTATAACGGGAGAAAACCATGAGTCGCGCCTTCGTCAATGAAGATAACGCCGCCGCGCAAGCCGATCAGCCAGTTGAACGGCAGGTCAGTGCGCAACCCAACTACGTCACGCCGCAAGGGTTGAAGTTGTTGCAGGAAAAAGTCGCCGAGCTGCAAGCGCTGCATGCCGAACAATCGGCCAGGATCGACCAGACCGACAAACAACGCCTGGTCGACCTCGAACGGGACCTGCGCTACTTCAAGCAGCGATTGAGCAGCGCACAGGTTGCAGCTGTCGCCACTTCAACCGAAAAAGTGCAGATCGGCAGCTGGGTGACCTACGCCGATGAGCATGACAGCGAACACCGGGTGCAATTGGTGGGCGAAGATCAGGCCGATGCTGCCCATGGCCTGATCAATTGGGGCTCGCCACTGGGTCGGGCGTTGCTGGGCGCACAACTCGGTGACGAGGTGTTGTGGCAACGTCCGGCCGGTGATCAAGTGATCGCAGTGATCCGCATCGAACCGGCTTAAACCACACCCTGAGCAAGCATCGCATCGGCGACTTTGACGAAGCCGGCGATGTTCGCGCCCTTGACGTAATTGACCTGACCGTTCTCTTCGCCGTAATGCACACAGGCGTGGTGGATCGACTGCATGATCGCGTGCAGCTTGCTGTCCACCTCACCGCCGGTCCACAGCAGACGCATGGCGTTCTGCGACATCTCCAGACCGCTGACGGCAACGCCACCGGCATTGGACGCCTTGCCCGGGGCGAACAGGATGCCCGCCTCGATGAACAGGTCCACTGCTTCCAGCGTTGTCGGCATGTTCGCGCCCTCGGCCACGCAGATGCAGCCATTGCGCAGCAGAGCGCGAGCCGCCTCGGCATCCAGTTCGTTTTGCGTGGCGCAAGGCAGCGCGATATCGCACCTCAGCCCCCACGGGTGTTGCCCGGCAAGGAACTCAAGACCAAAACGGCCGGCCAATTCGCTGATGCGCCCGCGCTGGACGTTTTTCAGCTCCAGCACCGCGCTCCATTGCTCTTCGGTCAAACCGCTTTCGCAGTACAGCGTGCCTTCGGAATCCGACAGCGAAATCACCTTGCCACCCAGGTCCATGACCTTGCGCGCAGCGTATTGGGCGACGTTGCCGGAACCGGAAATCGCCACACGCTTGCCCTCGACGGTTTGCTCGCGACGCTTGAGCATTTCCTCGGCAAAGTACACGCAACCGAAACCCGTCGCTTCCGGGCGGATCAGGCTGCCGCCGTAGCTTGGACCTTTACCGGTCAGCACGCTGGTGAACTGGTTGCTCAAGCGCTTGTACTGACCGAACAGGAAACCGATCTCGCGGGCACCGACGCCGATGTCTCCGGCCGGCACGTCAACGTCGGCGCCGATGTGCCGGTACAGCTCGCTCATGAAGGCCTGGCAGAAGCGCATGACTTCGGCATCGCTTTTGCCTTTGGGGTCGAAGTCCGAACCGCCCTTGCCACCGCCCATGGGCAGCGACGTCAGCGAGTTCTTGAAGGTCTGCTCGAAGGCGAGGAATTTCAGCACGCCGAGGTTAACCGAAGGATGGAAGCGCAAGCCGCCCTTGTACGGACCGATGGCACTGTTCATCTGGATGCGGAAGCCACGGTTGACCTGCACCTTGCCATGATCATCGACCCAGGAAACCCGAAACACGACTGCCCGCTCCGGTTCACAGATGCGTTCCAGAATGCCCGAGGTCAGGTAGTGCGGATTGGCTTCGAGAAACGGCCACAGGCTGCGCAGGACTTCTTCGACAGCCTGGTGAAATTCGGGTTGATCCGGGTCGCGTTTTTTCAGGCGCGCCAGGAAAGATTCGACGGATTCGATCATGAAGAGTCTCGGCAAATTTATTGTCGTTGGGAGAGATTGCGCCGGACTTTAACAAACGGATCGCGCACAGGAACAGAGCAGAATGTCGCTTTTATGAAATTAAATGGTGCACAGGATATAAATCAGACCGGTTTTTAGCCCTATTTTGCACTTCAATGGTGAGATCAGACTCAAATTATGCACCAACAGTTATATCGCCATCGCTGGCAAGCCAGCTCCCACAGTGTCAGCGGTGACTACATTTCCGGGCATGACAAAAATCCTGTGGGAGCTGGCTTGCCAGCGATGAATTCACCGCAGTATTCCTGAAAAAAACCGGGCAAAAAAAAACGGAGCCCGAAGGCTCCGCTCTTTATGCAACCAACCCAATCAGGCCAGTTTCTTGTGCCGTACACGATGCGGCTGGGCAGCCGCTTCGCCGAGACGCTTTTTACGATCGGCTTCGTATTCGGTGTAGTTACCTTCGAAGAACACCGCTTGGGAATCGTCTTCGTACGCCAGGATGTGCGTCGCGACGCGGTCCAGGAACCACCGATCGTGAGAGATCACAATGGCGGCGCCCGGGAAGTCCAGCAGGGCTTCTTCCAGGGAACGCAGGGTTTCAACGTCGAGGTCGTTGGACGGTTCGTCGAGCAGCAGGACGTTGCCGCCCTCCTTCAGGGTCAGCGCCAGGTGCAAGCGACCACGCTCACCACCGGACAGGTCCTTGACGAACTTCTGCTGGTCGCCACCCTTGAAGTTGAAGCGACCGACGTAGGTGCGCGACGGGATCTCGTAGTTGCCGATGCGGATCTGGTCGGAACCGTCGGAGATCTGCTGGAAGACGGTCTTGCTGCCGTCCAGGTCTTCGCGGCTCTGGTCGACACAAGCCAGTTGCACGGTTTCACCGACTTCGATGCTGCCCGAATCCGGAGTTTCCTTGCCCATCAGCATGCGGAACAGGGTGGATTTACCAGCACCGTTACCGCCGATCACGCCAACGATGGCGCCTTTAGGCATGGAGAACGACAGGTTGTCGATCAGCACGCGATCGCCATAACCCTTGGTAACGTTCTTGAACTCGATGACCTTGTCGCCCAGGCGTGGACCGGCCGGGATGTAGATCTCGTTGGTTTCGCTGCGCTTCTGGAATTCCTGCG
>NZ_RCOE01000128.1:0-5508 GCF_004321495.1 Pseudomonas sp. Sample_10 | reverse complement strand
GGACCGGCCGGGATGTAGATCTCGTTGGTTTCGCTGCGCTTCTGGAATTCCTGCGATTGCATTTCTTCGAAGCGTTGCAGACGAGCCTTGGATTTGGACTGGCGGGCCTTGGCGCCTTTGCGCACCCACTCCAGTTCTTCCTTCATGGCTTTTTCGTGAGCCGACTGCTGCTTGGATTCCTGGGCCAGACGATCGGACTTGGCTTCCAGCCAACCCGAATAGTTGCCCTCATAAGGAATGCCCGCGCCGCGGTCGAGTTCCAGGATCCAGCCCGCGACGTTGTCGAGGAAGTAACGGTCGTGCGTGATCGCGACCACGGTGCCCGGGAAGTCGTGCAGGAAGTGCTCCAGCCAGGCGACGGAATCGGCATCCAGGTGGTTGGTCGGTTCGTCGAGCAGCAGCATGTCCGGCGCGGACAGCAGCAGACGGCACAGGGCCACACGGCGCTTTTCACCACCGGAGAGGTGTTCGACCTTGGCATCCCAGGCCGGCAGACGCAGCGCATCGGCGGCGACTTCCAGCTGACGCTCAAGGTTGTGGCCGTCGCTGGCCTGCAGGATCGCTTCGAGCTTGGCCTGTTCAGCGGCCAGTTTGTCGAAGTCGGCATCCGGATCGGCGTAGGCCGCATAGACCTCGTCCAGGCGCGCCTGGGCGTCCTTGATCACGCTGACCGCTTCCTCGACCACTTCACGCACGGTCTTGGTCGGATCAAGTTGTGGCTCTTGCGGCAGATAACCGATATTCAGGTCCGGCATCGGACGCGCTTCGCCGTCGAATTCAGTGTCGACGCCGGCCATGATTTTCAGCAGCGTGGATTTACCCGAGCCGTTTAACCCGAGTACGCCGATCTTGGCGCCCGGGAAGAACGACAACGAGATGTTTTTCAGGATTTCCCGCTTCGGCGGAACAACTTTACCCAGCCGATGCATGGTGAATACGTATTGAGCCATGGAGAACCTTGGGTCAGTGACTATGAATGATTGGAGCGCAGGCGATGCCCGGGCCAGACCGTGCGCGTTCTACGCTTGTCGAGGGCAATGCGTGCGCGCTGAAAGAAGTCTGATTCTAGGAGCTGGAACGCTCCCGCGTAACCGGCAAAGCTACCTGAATGACAGGTGGCCGTCCAGCCGAGCGGGGCTGGCACTTTGCCACAACTCAAGGCATGCTAGCCGCCCTTCGGGCGTCCGGCTTATAGTGCACGTCGCGCCAGTCCAGCCAAACCGCAGGATTAAAGTTTGTCCAACGTCCCTTCGTCCCTGATCACCAGTGGCCCCACTGCGGCGCCCGGCTCGCCCCTGCGCGGCACCCTCAAAGGCGCGCTCGCGACACTGGTGCTGATGCTGCTCGCCCTGATGTTCTGGCAGCTCCTGGATCAGTTGCGCGAAACCCAGAAAACCCAGCGCCAGTACACCATCGACTACACCGCTGACCTGGCAGCGCAAGTCAGTCTGAACATGGCGCTCAACGCGCGGATCGCCCTCAATCTGCTGCCGATTGTCGAACAGCCGCAAACAGCCGACGAACAGCAGGAGTTGCTGCGCAAGCTGCAAAAGTCCCTGCCCGATCTGATCAGCCTTGCCTTGCTGAGCCCCTCGGGCAGGATCCTGAATGACAGCGCCAGCAACAGCGAAGATGCCGACTATCTGGCCGAGCTGGTCCGGCGCAGTCGTGCCCAGCCTCATTACTTCAGCAATGCCATCGATGGCTCGGTGGTGCACCTGTTGCTGCATCAAGCCAGCGGCAGTACCCGCGGCTATTGGGCCCTGCGCCTGAAACCAACGTTTTTCACGACCTTGACCAAGCTCAATGAAGCGGGTGACCGGCCATTGTGGCTGGTGGAAAACCGCTTCAATCACCAAATCATCAGTCGTGATGAATCACTGCCGCTGGTCAATCCAGGCACGCTGACCCAGGACGATCTGACCAACAGTGTGCTGACGGTTCCCCTGAGCAGCAGCGACTGGCAACTGCGCGGCCTGTTCGATCGCCACCGCGTGCTCGAAGAACTGCTGCCCGCCTTTATCGGCAAATGCCTGCTGGGGCTGGCCTTCTCGATGCTGCCGTTCATCGTTCTACTGAACATGCGCCGCCGCCAGCGCCAATTACATGAAGGCCGGCGCCGCTATCAGGAGATTTTCGAGGGCACCGGTGTTGCGCTGTGCGTGCTCGATGTGGCCAGCCTCAAGAACGTATTCGACAAAGCCCGATTGCACAGTAACGAGCAACTGCATACCTGGCTTGCCGATCCGGAACAACGTCGGCAATTGCTGCAAGAACTGCGGATTACCGAGGTCAACCAGGTGGCCCTGCAACTGCTCAATGTCAACACCACCCAACAGGCCTGGGACTTGCTGATAGACGGCAACCCGCTGGACGGCAGTGCCATCGGTAATAAGGTGCTCGAAGCGCTCCTCAACCGGCAGGAGCAGCTGGAACTGGAGATCAAACTGCAGGACGCCACAGGCCGCGATCAGCACCTGTGGCTGGTGCTGCGCCTGCCGCAAGACCTGGCCGACTATAAAGCGGTAATCCTGAGCATCACCGACATCACCAGCCGCAAACTCATCGAGCTGTCTTTGCAAGAGCGCGAAGGGTTCTGGTCGGATGTGGTGCGTACCGTGCCCGATCACTTGTACGTGCAGGACGTGATCAGCCAGCGGATGATCTTCAGCAATCACCATCTGGGCCAGACGCTGGGCTACAACCGCGCTGAACTGCAGCAGATGGGCGAGTATTTCTGGGAAATCCTCCTGCATCCCGACGATGCCGACTTCTACCACCGTTCACGCCAGAGCCAGCGCCTGGGTGGTTACAGCCAACTGTTGCAATGCCAATTGCGCTTTCGTCACCGCGACGGTGAATGGCGGCGCTTCGACATTCGTGAACAGGCCCTGGCGCGGGACAAGCATGACCAGGTGACGCGCATCATCGGCGTGGCCAAGGACGTCACCGAACAGATCGAAGCCAGCGAGTCCCTGCGCGACAGCGAGCAGCGTTACCGGATGCTCGCGGAAAGCATCAGCGATGTGATTTTCTCCACCGACAGCCGCATGGCCCTCAATTATGTCAGCCCGTCGGTGCAAGCCGTACTCGGCTACGACGCCGAGTGGATTTTCCAGAATGGCTGGCAATCGACCATTGCCAACCCTCACCAACTGACCGGTATCTACAGCCTGATGGAACGGGTCGGCAAAGCCCTGGACCAGCCCGACCAGTTGGCACTGTTGCGCAACCAGGTGCAGACCCAACTGTTCCTGTTTGACTGCCTGCGCGCAGACGGTCGCAAGATCCCGATCGAGTTGCGCCTGGTGCTGGTCTGGGACGAGCACGGCGCCTTCGAAGGCGTGCTCGGTGTCGGACGTGATATCAGTCAGCAACGTCGCGCCGAAAAGGACCTGCGCATGGCCGCTACGGTTTTCGAGCATTCGACCTCGGCGATCCTGATCACTGACCCGGCCGGCTACATCGTCCAGGCCAACGAAGCCTTCAGCCGTGTCAGTGGCTATGCCGTGGAACAAGTACTCGACCAGTTGCCGAACATGCTGACCGTCGACGAGCAGCAGGAAGCTCACCTGCGTTATGTGCTCATGCAACTCAATCAGCACAGCACCTGGGAAGGCGAAGTCTGGTTGCGGCGCCGCAACGGTGAGCATTATCCGGCGTGGGTTGGCATCACCGCTGTGCTGGACGACGAAGGCGACCTCGCCAGTTACGTGTGCTTCTTCAGCGACATCAGCGAGCGCAAGGCCAGCGAGCAGCGGATTCATCGCCTCGCTTATTACGATGCACTGACGCACCTGCCTAACCGCACGCTGTTCCAGGACCGCTTGCACACGGCGCTGCAAGCGGCCGAACGTCAGAAGTCCTGGGTGGTGCTGATGTTCCTCGACCTGGACCGTTTCAAACCGATCAACGATTCCCTGGGCCACGCCGCCGGCGACCGCATGCTCAAGGAAATGGCGACGCGCCTGCTCGGTTGCGTCGACGATGACGACACCGTGGCGCGCATGGGCGGTGATGAGTTCACCCTGCTCCTGCAACCGCGCGCCAATCGTGAAATTGCCTTGAACCGGGCCATTCACGTAGCGGAACAGATTCTCGCCAGCCTGGTAAAACCCTTCGTGCTCGAAGGCCGCGAATTCTTCGTCACCGCCAGTATTGGCATCGCCCTGAGCCCGCAGGACGGCAACGAACTCAGCCAGCTGATGAAGAACGCCGACACGGCGATGTACCACGCCAAGGAACGCGGCAAGAACAACTTCCAGTTCTATCAGGCGGACATGAACGCCAGCGCCCTTGAGCGCCTGGAGCTGGAAAGCGACCTGCGCCACGCTCTGGAGCAGAATGAATTCGTGCTGTATTACCAGCCGCAATTCAGCGGCGACGGCAAACGTTTGACCGGCGCCGAGGCCCTGCTGCGCTGGCGCCATCCGCGCCGTGGCCTGGTGCCGCCAGGGGACTTCATTCCGGTGCTGGAAGAACTCGGCCTGGTGGTGGATGTGGGTGACTGGGTGATCAGTGAAGCCTGCCGTCAACTCAAGACCTGGCATCAGGCCAGATTGCGCGTGCCGAAGGTGTCGGTGAACATTTCCGCGCGGCAATTCTCCGACGGCCAACTCGGCATGCGGATCGCCACCATTCTCAAGGAAACCGGCTTGCCGCCGGCGTGCCTGGAACTGGAGCTGACAGAAAGTATCCTGATGCGAGAAGTCAGTGAGGCGATGCAGATTCTCGACGGCCTGAAAAATCTTGGCCTGAGCATTGCTGTCGATGACTTCGGCACCGGTTATTCATCGCTCAACTACCTCAAGCAGTTCCCGATCGACGTGCTGAAAATCGACCGCACCTTCGTCGACGGCCTGCCATCCGGCGAACAGGACGCGCAGATTGCCCGCGCGATCATCGCCATGGCCCACAGCCTCAACCTGGCGGTGATCGCCGAGGGCGTGGAAACCCATGAGCAGCTGGATTTCCTCAGGGAGCACGGTTGCGACGAGGTTCAAGGCTACCTGTTCGGCCGCCCGATGCCGGCCGGGCAGTTTGAAGTGCAGTTCAGCAATGATGCGCTGTTCATGTTCGACTGAGACGCCGTGATGAAACAGCCGGGCCTCATCGCTGGCAAGCCAGCTCCCACAATGTCCGTGTCGGTCGTGAATTGATCGTTCCCACGCTCCGCGTGGGAACGATCAACAACACAAGACCCTGTGGGAGCTGGCTTGCCAGCGATGGGGCCGGCACAGGTGCCGCATATCCGGTCATGAAGCCCACTTGTCTGCGACATGATGCCGTTTCATATGCCATCTAAAACCCATTGGGTTAGAATGCCCCCCTTTTCCGCCCCCGATCCTTGAGGACCGCCATGTTCAGCCGTGATTTGACTATTGCCAAGTACGACGCCGACCTTTTTGCCGCCATGGAGCAAGAAGCTCAGCGTCAGGAAGAACACATTGAGCTGATCGCTTCGGAAAACTACACCAGCCCTGCGGTGATGGAAGCTCAAGGCTCGGT
>NZ_RCOE01000086.1:0-1202 GCF_004321495.1 Pseudomonas sp. Sample_10 | reverse complement strand
AGGAGCGAGGCTTGCCCGCGAAGGCGACTGTCAGCCGACAAACGATATTGAAGGCGAGGTCCTCTTCGCGGGCAAGCCTCGCTCCTACAGGTCTGGATTATCCACAATCGATTTTCAAGGGCGCAAAAAGATGTCCGAGCAGCGCAAATCATTTCGCATCAAGATCACCCACGAAAGCTTCGGCGAATGCCTGGGCCAGACGCGCAATCTTTCGCACACGGGTGTCTACGTCAAGCACCCGGCACTGGCGGCCTTGCCTAAAGGTGCGGTGGTCTATGGCCAGGTGCAGGACTTGCCCGCAGGCGCGCCGCGAGTGCGCATGGAAGTGGTGCAGGTGGATGTCGAAGGGATTGGCTTGCGCTATCTCTGATCGGCTCGGTCCAGTTTTTTCATAAACACAGTCATTTCCTTCTCGGCCTGCTTGTCGCCATGGTTGCGAGCGGCTTCCACGCCCTTCTCCCAAGCCTGACGCGCAGCCGCGTGATCCCCAAGTGCCAGATGCGCCTTGCCCAGCAGCTTCCACGCCGCCGAATACTTCGGGTCGAAATCGACGCAGCGTTGAAAATGCTCCGCCGCCTTGGCGTTCTCCCCCAGATCCAGATAACCCTTGCCCAAGCCGAAGCGCAGTAAAGAGTTATCCACACCCTTGGCGAGCATTTTTTCCAGGGATTCGATCATGGACACTTTTCCTTTGAGAGTAGAAATCTCTGTGGCGAGGGAGCTTGCTCCCGCTCGAGCGCGAAGCGGTCGCTGAAGAGCTACCTGGCTATGTCTGATAAATCGCGATCAGAGGTTTTGCGACTGCTGCGCAGCCGAGCGGGAGCAAGCTCCCTCGCCACAAAAAAGCAGGGTCAGAAGAAACTCAACCCTACATGGAACAGCTTTTCCACATCGCGAATATGCTTTTTATCCACAAGGAACAGGATTACATGGTCACCGGTTTTGATCACGGTATCGTCGTGGGCAATGATCACTTCTTCGTCGCGGATGATCGCGCCGATCGTTGTACCCGGTGGCAGCCCGATGTTCTCGATGGCCTTGCCGATCACCTTGCTCGATTTTGCATCGCCATGGGCGATGGCTTCGATGGCCTCGGCCGCACCGCGGCGCAGTGAGTGCACACTGACGATATCGCCCCGTCGCACGTGGGCCAGCAAGGTGCCGATGGTCGCCAGTTGCGGGCTGATGGCGATGTCGATGTC